>CAJTVR010000024.1:1407-52737 GCA_910580075.1 uncultured Eubacterium sp.
AAACCTACTGCGGAAACTGCGGAAACTGCGGAAGAATATAAACTTTTTATAAACTTTATTAAATTTTTATAAACCAATATCTGAAAAACCTTGATTTTTCGGGCTTTTTCGGTATTGCCTATATAGTGTGCAGAGCGACTAGAACTTGCGTCGCTCTGCATGGAGCAACTGCGGAAACTGCGGAAACTTATAAACTTTTTATAAACTTTATTAAATTTTTATAAACTTTATGTTATGTAGCATAAGCAGTTTTTGCTGTTGCGGAATTAACATATGAGCGTAAACGGATGAAGAAAAGCTATGCTTTTCTGAATACGTTGCAAGCGAAGTCGTAGAAATGCGGTAGCATTTCGAGCGTAAAAAAGAGCAATAAAAAAGGTTCTAGTTCGCTAGAACTAGAACAATTAACCTGCCAATTTCTAAACACAAAATTAGCATATCTTGCCAAAAAGAAAATTGTGTTATAAAATTATTTTAGGCATAAAAAAAAGAACCGTTAGGCAAACGGTTCGGGGGCATTTAAAACATTGTAAGATATATAATTGGCGTTTTTGTATACGCTCAATTTCTATATATTTATGTTATTATAAAAATAAAAAATTGTCAATAGATGAACTCTATCGACTTTATATAAAAGTTTTAATGCTCCTTTATGCTTAATAAAAAATGAAAGGAAGAATGAAAAATGATAAAAATTATTACAAAAATTAAGCAAAAGAAAGGAGTAATGGCTAATCACTGAAAATGAAAAAACAGTTATAAAAGCAAGAGTTTACAAGATAACTCAATATGAAAAGAATCCCGAAACTGGGGAAAGTTATAATTTTAATGAAAATAATATAGAGAGTGCTTTATCACATAAAACAATAAAAAGATATGCGTGGATATGCCACAATAAAGATTATTTTTCACTTGAAGAAGAAGCAAGCGGAAAAGGAAAAGCGGGGGAACTTAAAGGAAAACACTGGCACGCTGTTATAGATTGCCCTGGTTCTGTTGAATTACCTGTTATTGCTAAATGGTTCAACGTTCCCGAATTTTTAGTCGAAGTGGCTAAAGGTAAAGGTGCATTTTTAGACTGCGTTGAATATCTGCCACATAGTAGCGAAAAGGAACAAGAAAAAGGTAAAACGCTTTATTCTGATGAAGAAGTCCATTCTAATTTTGACTGGCGAAAAGAACTCAATGAAAGAGAAGAAAACAGGGAAAAATATGGCGGTGATTTAAGCAAAAAAGATAGAATGTTATTTGATGTTTTATATCTCGGAAAAACCTTAAAAGAGTGTAGAGAAGAAGATAAACTATTGTATATGAATAATCTTGATAAACTCAAAAAACATAGATTAGAGTATATTGCAAGCCATATGGAAGTTCCAAAAACAAGATTAAATATTTACATAACAGGTGGTGGCGGTGTCGGTAAAGATGTAGCAAGTAGAGCAATAGCAAGATGCCTTTATCCTTGCATAACAAATGATGAAGATTTATTCTTTGAGTTAGGCTGTGATAATGTTTCATATGAAGGATGTGACGCACAACCTGTTAATATACTTTCTGACTATAGAGCATACACTTTGTTAGATGCTTTCAAGGGTAGAGAAAATCTTTTCAAGGTCTTTGATTCTCACCCACACAATAGCCGTGTAAACGTCAAATTTAGCTCTATAAAGCCCGTAAACAGCGTTAATATAGTTAATAGTGTGCAAGATTATCAAGTCTTTTTGAATGGGCTTGCTGGGCATTACAAGGACAAGCACGGCAATGAACATCAAGCGGAAGATAAAGCACAAAGTTATAGAAGATTTCCTATTGTCATTGAACTTGAAGAAGATACAGTTACAATATATGTTAATCAATATTTCATTGGTAAAAGCAATGACGCAACTGATTTTAAAGTCTGGAAAAAAGTAAAAGGAAACTTTGGAAAGATTAGAAAAGCGTTTGGCAACAATGAAGAAAAAGCCCGCTTTTATGAAAATAAATTGCTTAATGGTTTTGCTGAATTGGTTCAAGAAATAATGAAAAGTGAACCACAAAAAACGGATGAAGAATTAGAAGAAATGTTTAAGGACTATGGCGAAGAAATAACAGAAAAAGAAAGCCAAAAAGTAAAAGAAGAAATCGAAAAAATAGAAATAGATGATTGTGTGTTCTATTATACTAAAAAAGGTTTATGTATTGATGATTGTATAATTCCCGAAGGTTGTCAAGAAAAAAGAAGCGAAATATTTGACAAGTTTAAAGCTGAGAAAAAGAAAAGAGAAGAAGCAAAAAAACAAAAAGCAAAAGAAGAAGAAAAGAAAAAGAACGCTTTAAAAGGTATTGACTTATACACATTTTTATATGGATTTGATGAAGCTGTAGAAGAAAATAAAATAGATGATTTAGACAAAGATTTTGAAAATATCGAAGAAGATTTTTTCGCTTAAATAGATAAAAAGCACATATGTTATAACTAGCATATGTGCTATTTTTTTTATTCTTTTTTGACTGTAAAACTTATAGCAGGTATCGGGTTAGATAGATAAAAACGCTAGTTTTTGTCTAACTAAACGCTGATACCTTGATTTTTGAAAATTTATTTTATAAAATTAAGATATAAAGTTTATTGATATGATTATAACAATCATTCTAAAGTAAAAATAAAACCTAGTGTTTTCTAAAGTGTTCGCTCTTTTTTTGGGAAGTTTTTGAGTAATAAGAAAAAACTTGTAAGTATAGGAATTGATGTTAAACACATCTTTAAAAGTATAGATTAAAAACAGTATAGGATATAACAATTTTTAAACAACTGGCAAGAATATAGTTGTTTTTTTAGTGGAAAAAATGGAACTATTAAACGCACGGAAAAGCGAAAAATACCAAATCAGAACACAATGGGCAAGTGTATAAAAAGCCTACGGTCTTAACAAAAACAGTTCCCTATTTACGAGTAGGGGCTGATAAAAAAACAAATTGTAACAAGAAAGGATGTGAAAAAAATGGGAAGAAAAACATTAAATAATCAAATACAACATACGCTAACACAAAAAGCCCGTATCGGTGAAAGTAGGCACAAAGCAAAAGAAGAATTAAAACAAGAATACGCTCAAAAGGGTGAAAAAGTTCCTTTTGGAACTGCTGTTGATGGAATACATAGCGTAAAAACTTATGATGTTTACAGAGAACATTGTGAGCGTTTTGCTAGTTGGTGTATACAAGAAAAAGGTGTTAATAAATACACAAAATTAGAAGATATAAAGCAATATGCAACTGAATATTTAAAAGATAGAGAAGCACAAGGTAAAAGTTTATATACGCTAAAGGCGGAAAGGGCCGCACTCGGTAAGTTATACGGTGAACAAATAGAGTGTAAGTTTGAGAATAAAAGAAGCTATAAGGACGTGACACGTTCAAGGGGTGAAGCCAAAAGGGATGCGCATTTTTCAGAAGAAAAAAACGCCCCTTTAGTTGCCCTCTGCCGTGGCACTGGTGGACGTAGGGAAGATATAGGAAAACTAACGCCTAATAACTTTTTTACAGATAAAAGCGGCAATATGTTTGTGCGTTTTGAGCAAAGCAAAGGTGGGCGTGATAGGGTTTCTCCAGTGCTTCCAAAGTATCAAGAAGCAATCAGAGAACTAATAAGCACAAAAGCCCCTAATGAGTTGCTATTTGATAAGATACACAATGGCTGTGATGTGCATGGGTATAGAAGAGAATACGCACAAGAGTTATACCAAACTGTATGTGATAATAAAGATTTGAAGGCTGTATATGCCGCACAATATGCCCCTAGAAGCGAGAAAAACATTAAAGGTGAATATTATATAGCACACGATAAAGAGCGTCCATTTAAAGGGCTTAGGGATAACATATATATCGTTAGTGAAGCACTAGGACATAACCGCTTAGATGTATCAGTAAATCATTATTTGAAATAACGTAAATAAAAAGTCAAGATGTAAAAGGAAGATTTTTTCAAACATCATTTTGTTTGAAAAAATACTCTTTTACGTCTTTACTTTTTGCCAGTCTAAAAACATAATTGAAAAAGGGGGATAACCATTCTTTTCGGTTATTCCCCTTGATTATGCCTTTTTATTGTCTGTAAATCTTACAATATCGTTTGGCGTGCAATCCAAAATGTTGCATAGCTTTTCAAGTGTAAGAAGTGTTATATTGTTATTCTTTTTCAGTGTGTCCAGTGTTTTGTTATCAATTCCAGATTTCAAGAGCCTGTATTGTGTAATGCCTTTTTCTTCCATAGTCTGCCACATTGGGCTAAAATCAATAATAGCAATCACTCCCCTTTTTGTAGCTTCTGTTAATATCTTAATCAAAAAATTGAAAACTCCATATTGTGAATATCTCCACAATATGCTATGCTATTCAAAACACAAATAGAAAGGGGAACATATGAACAAGTTTGTAAACAAGTTAATACGAAACTATTTGGGGGCTTTTATGGATAGAAGTAGGGACAAGATTGCTCTATCGGATAAAATCTATCAAAAAGATGCAAAAGATTCTTGGGAACTTGAAGAACGGTATAACTCACTGGAACTAGGCAAAAAGGAACGGCTAATCATTAATGACTATATCGCTTGCTTAATGACTAGGGAACATAGAATGGCTGACATATCATATATGGCTGGTGTGGGTGATACTGTAAAGTTTCTTAATGGGATTGGCTTGCTAAAAGGTTCAAATAACAAGGTATCTAAAAAACGCTTAAAAAAGTTGTAGTAAAATTGCACAAAAAAAGCACCGTTTTTAGCTTGCTTAAGGCTTTGAACGGTGCTTTTTTATGTTAATTTTTGTGCAATTTGACGAATGATTCTGTAGGATTGTTTTTAAAATCGTTTAGTTAGTGTTGGTACTTCAAGCAAAAATAAAAATCATTCTGCCGAAAAACCGCCTTGTCTTTATAGCCTATGTGTGTTATAATCTTATGTGTTAGAAAGTTGTATCTTCTGACTAGATTTAAAAGCATAGTATGAAAGAAGTGCGGAAAATCAAGGATTCTACAAGGCACGGAACACGCTAGATTTTAAAAATTAAGAGATTAAGATTTAGGTTCTGGTGGGAGACCGTGCAGGTTCAAGTCCTGTTATCCGCACCAGATAATGATAATCCGAACCCGGTTCCAATCGGGGACGGCTTTGGATTTTTAGTATATCTTGAGTGCTAAAGCAAAAGCGGCGGTATCGTGAGTGATACCGCCGCTTTTGTCATACGCTCCTTTCCTTTTCCGTTTTCTTTGCCCTCTGTGCTTTCCACTCCTCAAATTCTTTTTGTCCTTCCGGGCTTTCAAAGAATTTTTGGATTTCTGGAAGTAAGCACCGGGCAAGGGCTTCTATTTCATGTTGGGGGATATTTGTGTCCGGTTGCTTTTTTGCCATATATCGCCTTTCTCTGTATTCAGTTTTCAAGGTACAATGCTGCCATGCTGCGGCGTGAAATGTTTTCTGTCATCTATCACCGTTCCTTTGTATGCCGCTGTTGGAGTTTCAGTTCTGCCAGCACCTCCGGCGGGATACGGTCTACCAGCCGCTGAATGTCGTGTAGCTCGCTTTCCAGCTTTGCCCGTTCCATCGTATCTTTCATCTTGCCTTTTTCGCTGGCTTTGGCTCTGGCTTCCAACTGTTCATTTTCTGCCAAAAGATCGTTTATCGTGACCTTGTATTTTGAGCTGCCCTGAGAAGTTCTCCATCTGCGGAAACCACTTTTTCAGTAGGGAGAGGGCTTCCTCTTTCTTCTTTCCGGCGTTGAACGGGGTAATACCGTCCAGCGTGGCTTCAATGGCTCTTGCCTGTTTGGAGAGATTGACCGCCTGCTTGAACAGCCGGGTGGGGATATGCTTCCTGCCTGTCTTGCCGGCACTTTCCCCACGCTCCAAGTTGGGATATTTCTCCACCATATAGGCGTGAAAATCGTCCTGCCATTTTGTGAGGCTGGCTCTGTTCCCGATAATCTCTTTTGCACACAGGCGGCTGTTCTCTGTCAGAGGAACAAAGACCAAATGCAGGTGGGGTGTTTTCACGTCCATGTGTACCACCGCCGATACGATATTTTCTTTTCCTACCCGCCCGATTAAAAAATCAGCCGCCCTCTGGAAAAATTCCTGTATCTCCTTTGGGGACTTCTTCTTGAAAACTCCGGGCTGGCGGTAATCAGCGTATCCACAAAACGGGTGCTGTCCCAGCGGGTACGGCAGCCTGCCTGTTCAATACGGTTCTGTATAAAGGGTAGTACCTGCCCTCCGGCTTGACGATATGGAAGTTGTATTTACTTCGGCTGGTGTCAATGTCGGGGTTGCTGGCGTACTGTTCCTTTTGCAGTTCGTGATGGGCTTCCAGCGGTCTTGCCGGATTGCCCTTGTGTATTTCAAATCGCAAAATTGCATGTTGTGCCATGAGGGCAATTTCAGATGTTTATAGAGTGTATGACACCTTTTATAGAATGCCGAAAATCACTGGTTTTATTTTATCAGGAATTATCTGTTTGTATGGCGATTTCAATAAAATGGTGTCAATTTTGGTGTAAATGGTGTCGGGAAAAAAGTTTAAGTGTTCTTAAAAAAATACTTGACATGGGTATGGTGATTTTCGCGTTAAATGATACTTCTATTTCCATATAGTACACCATATCTGCACATTTCATAATAAGATACACGAATTGTGTTATATCGTGTTATTTTGGGAAAGCAAATTTTAAAAACCCCGATTTGCTATAATAGATGCATACTCTTTGTTGAAATTTTATAGCAGGGGGACAGTACCAGATAAAATGAATTAAGAAAGGGGTAACTAATTATGCGTGCAAGGTCAAGAGATGAGATTGTGGTAGTTTTGTCAGACAAGAGACTTTTAAGTATGGATGAATTCTGTATTTATGCCGGACTCGGAAGCAATACGGCCAGAAATATAGCTGAAACAACAGGAGCTTTGTTCAGAGTGGGGCATCGTGTGCTGGTGGACAGAGTGAAATTTGATAAATACTGTGATGAAAACAGTGAGATTGAAGCAGGGGTAAAGTGACTTCTGATCAGGAAGTTCTGCAAAACAGGGTGGAAGGCGGGAGAGCATGGGAGGACGGAAAAAACAGTATATCCCCAAATCTTTTGAAAGCACAGGGGAGCCGCGGGATACGTCTGCCAATATATACGAGAGTATGCTGTGTTCTGCCGCCTATCAGGACTTAACGAAGAACCAGAGGTTGCTGTATGTATACATGAAAGCGCAGTATTACGGCAAAAGGAAACCTGGGAGGGATAATCCCGACATAGAAGGCCTGCAGTGGGACGATCTTTCTTATTTTAACCTGGCGTTGGCTGTTAAATACGGGCTGTATGCAAGCGGGAGTCGCCAGCAGTTTTATGCAGATATAAAAGCTGTTGAAGAACATGGATTTATTAAAACTGTCAGCAAAGGCAGGGGAAACCATACACGGTCAATTTATCAGTTTACAGGAGACTGGAAGACATGGGGCAGCAGTAGAAATTAAAACCCTTGTATGACTTTTGCTACATTAGAACCGGGTCTAATGTAGCAAATCTTCTACATTAGACGCAAAATCCATGATTCTAACGTAGCAAAAGTCATACAAGCGTATGAAATTTTACCCTGTTTCTAATGTAGCAAAAGTCATACACTTTATATAAAGTTTACCATATCATTATAGCGGATGGGGAATTAGAAAGAAAAGGAATGAAATATGGTGAATGCTTTTTAGGGGATACTGAAAAATGGAAATTGCCAGCTGGCTGACTGAATTTTGCTCTGAAAAAGCCCACTGCTGCCACAGACGGGCTTCATACCGGAGCTTGGCAGTGCTGCGCTGCTGAATCCATTGTAAGGGAGTGGACAAGGTATGTCAAATGAGGAAATAGTCGAGCGGATCCAGAGGGGGATTGACGTAGCCGTCAGCCAGGAACGGCTCTTGAAGCAGAATCGGAAGTTTGTCCGGCATTTGGTCAGAAAGCTATGCGGATATATGGAAAATGAGGCAGATTTAGAGGATTATGAACAGGAAGGCTCTATCGGCCTGCTGACTGCTGCCATGAGATATGATAAAGGCAGGGGCACGTGTTTCCTGACCTGTGCCGGCTATTATGTCAAGGCAGCGGTTATCCGTTACAGTGAAAACTGCTGCTCCAGCGTCAGGGTGCCTGTATATCTGAAAGAGCGGATCCGAAAGTATGCAAAGTACAGACAGCAATGTATGGATGAAAAAGGCAGGTATCCGACAAGGGATGAGCTTCTCGAAGGGCTGGCTATTTCTTCACGGTCGCTGGACCATTTGGAAAAGATTTTGTATAACATGAAAGCGGTCAGCATTGATAAAGATTACTCTGATGGTGATGGGGAAAGTTCTCTGATCGGCATGCTGCAGAGCGGTGAAGATATTGAGGAACTGATCACATACAGCATTTACAGCAGGGATTTGAAAAAAGCGTTAGATTCTGCGCTGCGTATTCTGGATGCAGACACAAGGAAAGCTGTACAGAGCATTTATTATCAGGGAAATTCGGTGAAGCAGACAGCGCAGATACTTGGATGCAGCCCACAGGCAGTGTATGAAAAGACCCGCAAAGGGTTCTGGAAGATACTGCACAGTGCGCACCGGGCAGAGCTGGAGACCTTTATGGGGGATGGATACCGTTATAATGAGTACGCTTATTCTGAATTTGCAGAGATGGAAGATGAGGACAGTGGGTTTCTGGTGTGATGGAGGAAGATATGGATTATGACTGGAAATATTTTACAGAGGATTTAAAAGCAGGCAGCAGCGGTATGTACAGGAATCATGCCGGAGGGCTTGCGGCGAAGTCTGTCATGTATAGGATGGAGACAGAGAAACGGAATCATGCCGCGAAACTTGTCAGGGGTATGTTAGCGGATTACAGGCAGGAGTGCGGGGCCGGGCATATGCTGGTCGGGGAACTGGTGAAAGTGCATGCGGAATACTGCAGACTGCTGCCGGACGATGAAATGGCAAAAAGGCGGCATAATTCCCTCGTGTACCGCTATATGATGAAGACGGCGCTGCATAACAGGGCGGTTGCCGTAAAGATGGGTGTATGCAAGGATACCGTTCAGAACGACATCCGAATGGCGGTAAATGAAATGCTGGTTCTTTGTTTTGGGCTTCCTGCAGCCGGAAGCAGTCCCAAAACATACCAGAATGGGGTAAAGGAACTGCTGCACAATTATCTGTTGATAAATCGGGCTGGAAGCATTCATAACGCCATGCCGTGGGAAACCTGGCAGAAAGAGCGTGAGAAATGTCAGAGGGTGACGGCAAGGGCAGTCAGATGCCTGAATAATGCTGTTAGATTGTACGAGAAGTTTATTGACGGAAGCACTTATCCTGATATGCAGCAGAGGCCGCTGGAGATTATGCGGGAAATTTATTTTAAAGGCAGCAGTATAGCAGCTATGGCAGAAGAATGGCATATGTCAAAAGAAACGGTTTATGCTGATATAAAAAAGGTGACTGGACGCCTGGCAGAATTGGTTGAGATCATGGCAGTGGAAAGGCAAAAACCGGAAATGAAGTTAAAAGATGGGGAATAAGGATGACCGGCAGGTTCCGAAAGGAAGCCATTTTGTTGTTAACAAAATGAGGCACAGGCATTACCAGGTATGACTGTCTGCTTCGCTGAGTGCCCGAAATTTGACGTGTAATAGCTTGGAGGGTATTTTTTCTGTGCCTAAAGCATAAAACAGGCAGTATGGGGAGAATACGGGCTTGTGGTGATGTAGAATGGACTGCTGCCTTTGTGAACAAAAAGCAGCAGTTTCTGGAGTAATGCAGACTGTTATGTGATTTTGTGTCTGTTTAATTTGCGAACTGATAGGATGGTGTTCTGATAAGGTGATAAATAAGGAGATTCAGAGTATGGATAATATAGAAATGAGACAGGGAATAGTGATTAATTCCGTAGAGGTTGCCGATATGGTTGGCAAACCTCATAATGACCTGATGAAAGATATCCGGAGATATATTGTACAGTTTGGAGAGGGAAATTTTTCCCACTCCGAATATTTTACAGAATCAGTATATACTTCGGAGCAGAATAAAAGGCTGGCTTGTTTTCTGGTTACAAAGAAAGGCTGTGAATTTATAGCGCATAAGCTTACAGGGGCAAAAGGGACGGCGTTTACAGTAAAATATATTGAACGTTTTCATGAAATGGAAGGTAAGATAGCAGACGGACAGGTATGTATGCCGACAGGAAAACAGCTTATGGCACTGGCTGTTTTAGAAGCACAGAAGACTATTGCGGAACAGAACCAGGCAATAGAGCGTATGCGGCCAAAGGAACTATTCGCGGATGCTGTGGCGGCTTCTCACAGTTCTATCCTGATCGGAGAGCTGGCTAAGATTATCCGGCAAAATGGTGTTGACACAGGTGAAAAACGCCTATTTCAGTGGATGAGGCGGGAAGGGTATCTGATTCGGAGGAATGGAACGGATTATAATATGCCTACGCAGCGCAGCATGGAAATGAAGCTGTTTGAAATCAGGGAGCGGACAGTCACGAACCCGAATGGAAGTATCAGGATCACGAAGACAGTGCTTGTGACAGGGAAGGGGCAGCAGTATTTCATAAACAGGTTTTTGCAGAAGCGGGAAGGAAGTTGACAGGCAGTGTCCAGTAGCAACGGAAGTTAATAAAAAGGCTATGGATGTATATTGTAATATGCATTGAGTAATAAAAAACTTTCCATTGTGCAAAAATGTCCAATGGGGAAAATTATTGTGTTATGAATCAGGGAAATGAGTGTGATAATGTGTTTCTTTGCAGATTTCGTTACATTGTAACGCTGATGTAACGGTGCGGTGTCGGGATGTAATGTGATATTTTGGGAGTGTCATATGGATGTGATGCTCTCTTCTGTTTGTGATAATATACTGCTGCTGTCTCTGTTAAAAAACAGGAGATGTTTATAAGGTGTTTGTGTTCTATTCAGAGTGCGAATGTATGTTCTTGACAGACAAAAAAGGATATAATGCAACGTTGCAATGCTCACGGATGCAAAAACGAATGAATCAAGACTTGAGAATGGTGCTTTACGTTTATTCATGAGTGCTGGAAATGTTGAATATCTTGCTTTCCACGATTCAAAACGAATAATGCAACGTTGCAGTGCTTGTGGACATAAAATACGAAATGGTTTGCAACGTTGCAAATGCAGAACAAATGAGAAAAGCCGTGGAAATCTGGATCTTGGAATGACCTGGGCGTATTCTGTATACGGGAAATTGTTGTTGTGCATGATTTTTACGAAACGAAAAACGAATGCAGCGTTGCAGCAGTTCACAAAAACTATATGACAAGAGACAGATCATGCACTGCTGCCAGATGTTTTTTTATAAATGGGACAGGTTATGGACAAATTTGAGACAAAAGGCAGGATATTTGTCCAGACATTTGTTCCTGGAGCTGGGAGGTTTCATGGGGCAGGGAAAGAACTGCTGCCTTGTGCAAATTGGAATATTTCCAATCAGATTCCAATTTATTTCCAAAGATGTTCAAAGGTAGCAGATGTATTTGTTTATAGTAAGCAGCAGTCCGGTTAAGTCAACTGCTGCCATTGATTATTTTATGGTAACGGTATTGGAGTTATTGGGACAGATGTTAATAACATGCATCGAGGCTGTATATGATTTTGTAATTTATGGGATTGTAGTTTGAATGGCTTCAAGATATAATACATATAGAAAACATGTGTGATAACGATAGTTAAATCACAATGAAAAGAGACAGAAATTAGTAGGAGGATTTTCTGATGGATGTATTTAATATCTTTTGTGGAGCTTGTTCTGTAGCGGGATTGCTGGTATCTATTTTTACAGCTTCCAAAGTGGTAAAGATATCCCAGTCAATGAATTGCAACAATAAGGATGATCATTCCAAGGTTATCAATAAAAGCAAGAATTCTACATACAGTGGATCATATGTGGGGAGGGATAATATAAATGGGGCCGGAAATAGTAAACAGAAATAAAGACAGTATATTTCATGGTGATTTTGTAGGCCGTGATCAGAATGTTACAAATATTATATTGTTCCAAGATAACGAACGTGAATTTGTTGTTACCCATAATGCCAATATAAAGCCGGTATCATACTTTACTGGGCGAGAAACGGAACTGCGGGAACTACGCCAGAGGATAGAGGATGGGCGTAAGTCCGTTCTGGTAAGCGGCATGGGTGGGATAGGGAAGACGCATATCTGTAGGAAGATATTTGAGGAATATGTCAATAATCATGCAAAGAATGATGGTGGTTCTTTCAAACATATAGGATATATTGAGTATAACGGGGATATGGGCAGCAGTCTACAGAAATGCTTGAAGTTTAAGCAGCAGGATAGTCCTGAACAAAATTTAGAAGCTGCATGGAAGGAGTTGGAACATCTGGCGTCAGATGGGAAACTCTTGCTATTTGTCGATAATGTGAATACATCAATTGCCTCAGATTCAGGGCTGGAGAGGTTAAAGTATATACCAGGAGCAATTATTTTGACTTCGAGACGAACTTCTTTTAGCAAGGAGTTTATGCCATACAGAATTGGATTTCTTAGTACAGAGCAATGCAGGCAGGTTTATGAGACTATTCGGTTTGAAAATAGCGGAAAAAGAGTCAAAGATGAAGATTTGCCAGTCTTAGAATATATTATAGAAAAATTAGCGGCGAGACACACTATTACTATTGAACTTTTGGCATGTTTGGCTCGAGCAAAGCGCTGGACAGTAAATAAGCTAAAGGAGGCTTTGGAAAAGAATGGGTTTCGTTTGGAATATATAGATGAGGAAGATAAACTCATAAACATTCAGGAATGTTATGAGACACTATATGACTTATCTGAATTGACAAAAGCAGAGCAGAACATTTTGGAAGCATTTTCAATATTTCCATATATTCCTCTGGAAGTAGAGATGTGTAATCAATGGTTGCTTGCAGATGCTGGAGTAAATGAAGATGATGATATTTTAATGAAATTATATCAAAAAGGATGGTTACAGTTTGATATAGTACAGGAAGGATATAGTTTGCATCCTGTGTTTGCGCAATTTATTTATGCAAAATGCAAACCGATAGCAAAAAGACATACTGGATTAATACATTTGTGTGAAAAGAGTTTGGAAACTTCAGATAATGGGCATGCAGTAAAATGTCAAATATGCATTCCGTTTGCAGAAAGTATAATAAAGAATATTAAAGTTGAATCGGATTTTATGGTGCATACGGCTTATGCTTTAGAGAATTTCGGGCATTATGAAAAGGCAGAGAATCTATACGAAAAAGCATTAAATCTTATATTAAAAAAAATGGGAATCAGTCACCCGAATATTGTCAGTGTTTATAGCAATTTAACAACAATTTATTTACTTGAAAAAGTGGGAATTAACCACCCGGATGTAATAAATGTCTATAATAATTTGATAACCATTTATAAGAAACAGGGAAATTATCAAAAAGCCGAGAGTTTGTGTGTAGATATATTAAAGGCACGGGAGAGAATGTTAGGAGAGCACCATTTGGATACAGCCTCTAGTTATAGTGATTTATCGGCTGTTTATATGGAGAAAGGGGAATATCAAAAGGCTGAAAGTCTTTGCAAAAAAGCACTGTGGATAAAACTAAATGAGCTGGGAGAGAATCGCATGGAAATAGCCGAGTGTTATGATTCTTTATCAGATATTTATGAGGTTCGGGGAGAATATAGGAAAGCTAAAATATATTGTGAAAAAGCAATAAATATAGCAAAAACTTTGTTGGGTGAGTATCATCTAAAAATGAACGCTAGATATAGTAGGCTAATAAACATTTATCTCCATCAGCAGGAATATCAAAAGGCTGAAAGCCTTTGTAATGAAAAATTACGGGTATGCAAGAAAGTGTTAGGTAATCATCTGGAAACAGCAAAATGCTATAGTGACTTGGCAGCCATTCATAAAGAGCGAGGGGCGTTTCAGGAAGCTGAAAATTTGTGCAAAAAAGCATTGGGTATATTAGAGGAAGCGTTGGGAGAAAACCATCCAGATACAGCTAGAGAATTTTTAGAATTAGCAAATATATATTCAGTATATGGGGACTATCAGAATGCAGAAAGTATTTGTAAAAAGGCGATAGGTATTTTAAATAATATATGGGGGGAAAACAACCCAGATACGATTTTAGGAGTTATAGATTTGGCAAAGATTTATTTAGTTTGTGAGGATTATCAGAAAACAGAGAGTGTTTGCCAGGAAGTGATGAATACATTGAAGGTAGTAAATGTAAAATACCCTTTGTTTACAGCAATTAGTTTTGTGAAATTAGCAGATATTTATATGAAATGTGGAGAATATCAAAGAGCAGAGAGTATATGCAAAGAAGCGATAAATATATTGACGGAAATATTTGGAAAGAACCATATGTTTATAGAATCTGCTTGTATAAGCTTAACAACAATTTATTTAGTTTGTGGAGAGTACCAGAAAGCAGAGAATATTTGCCAGGAAACTTTAAGTATGTCGGAGAAAGTGTATGGGACTGAGCATGAGTCTACGGCTTTTATCTATTCTTTATTTGCAGAGATTTATTTAGGTAGGGAGAAGTTCTATGAAGCAGAGAAATTTTGTAAGAAAGGATTGGGACTTTTAGAGAAAGCACTGGGAATAAATAATCCATTTACAGCAGTAGCATATACTCATTTGGCATCTATTTATGCATATCAGGGAAAATATAATAAAGTGAAGAGTCTATATAAAAAGAGTTTAAAGATAAAAGAGTGTCTGATGGGAGAAAATTGCTTGGATATAGCTTCTGACTACATAAATTTTGCTAGTATTTGCAGTGAGCAGGGCGAATATAGTGAAGCGGAGTCTTTGTTCAAAAAAGGTTTAAGCATAAAAGAAAGTCTATTGGGAGAGTACCATTTGGATACGGCTTCTAGCTATATGGATTTGGCTGATATTTACAATAAACAGGGAGAGTATTCTAAAGCGGAAGGTTTGTACAATAAAGGATTAAGGATACAAAGGGGGATATTAAATGAAAACCACTTATATATAGCTGAAAGTTATAGCGAAGTGGCGAATTTTTATGAGAAGCAAAAAAATTATAAAAGAGCAAAGTTTCTGTATGATGATGCTTTAAGAGTACAAAGAAGGCTGATTGGAGAGAATCAATTGGATACAGCTAAAAGCTATAGAAATTTAGGTAGGGTTTGCAGTAAACTGGATGAATATGAGGAAGCAGAGTTTTTGTACGAAAATAGTATAAAAATACAAGAAAGATTGCTTGGAGAAAATAATTTTGATATAGCGCATGATTGCGCTAAGTTAGCGTGGATCTGCGTATACCAAGAAAAGTATGAGAAAGCACTATGTAATTTGATAAAAGCGTATAAAATATTATTTAAAATAAGAGATCAAGATATACAGCGTTTCTATAGATATGTATATGAATCTATGGAATATACATATTATGAATGGAATCCAGAAGGCAATTTTAAACAGTGGTTAGAAGAAAAGATGAAAGAACCTGATTAAATATCAGACAGAATGAAAGGCATGTGCAGCAGTGGCACACGCCTTTTTCTTTTGTCTATATACCGAACAGATCGGTATGTGTGCTGGTTCTGTCAAGATAGAGCGCATTACCCTCTATGCGGTATACGAGCAGCCAATCTGGGGTAATATGGCATTCCCTCTGGCCTGAATAATTGCCGATAAGTAAATGGTCTTTGTTTCCATGGTAACGGCTTCGGGATGCATAAGGTATTTACGACCTTTTTCAGCAGGTTCATGTCATATACACGTTTAATGCACCGCTTTCTGCCCTTTTTGAATTTGGAGATGGCATTTATCTCTAGTATGTCATCCCTCCGCATCGAGCATTGAAAAGAATTCTTCTGCGTTGCCCTGGAAATGCTGCCCGCTGCCGGTTTTAATCATTTCCTCAACTTCTGCCATTGCTTCTAATGTTTCAGCATTTGGTGTATCGTCTGGGACTGCTGCACCCTGTAAATATAAAATTACATAATATAATCGGCTCTCTGGTATTTGGTCAATAAGACTGTGGGCAAGTTCTCTGTAACTCATGTAATACTTCCTTTCGGTATGATATTTATTAGCCTAAAAATGCTGTATATGCAATTTTATATATTTAGAGCAGATAGGTTGATGCAGAATCCAGGGTATATACTGACGGGAATATCATCAGAAAAAGTGTAGTTTGTGGCACTTTTATTCTGGAAATCATAAACGATTACCAGGTTTCTTTCGTGATCCACAATCCAGTATTCCCGAACCCCTGCGGTACGGTATTTAAAAAGTTTTGTGTAGTAATCCATTGGACGGTTGCCTGGTGATACGATTTCGACGATCCAGTCCGGAGCGCCGGAACAGCCTTTATCTGTGAGCTTGTTATGGTCGCAGATGACGCATATATCCGGTTCAACGTAGTTTGTATCATCTTCGTTTAGAAACACGGCAAATGGGGCGATATTAACTTCACACATGCCATGATTACTGTTGATGTATTCCCGGATGGTTGCGAACATTTCGCCGACAAGGCGCTGATGTTTTCTGGTTGGTGGTGCCATATAGTATATCTGGCCGTCAATCAGCTCTGCACGTTCTCCGTCTGGCAGGGCATAAATATCATCTATAGTATAAAGCCTTTCCTGTGCTAATGCTGGCATGATAACACTTCCTTTCTAGGTTTATGATAGGTTGAATATAGAAAATTTAGTTGAATATGAATAACATGTTTCATAAAAGCGGTTATTCAACGGACTGCTGCCTTGCCTCATTTAAAAGTTTGGTGAGTACATCATTACCGTATGCAAGGCCAATGTCAAGCTGGTACCGGAAATCATTGAGCAGTTTGTTAGTGTCGATTTGTTCAGCAGCTTCTTTGGTAAATGGCTTGCGTGGTTTCGAGGTGGTACTCCCGGATGCAGCAGTTGAGGATATTACTGGTTGATTTGGGATATCCTGCTGTTCGGTGGCTGATGGGGCAGCAGTGGATGACAGAGCCTTGCTGTCAGGAACCAGGCGTTCCCTTGCTATCCGGTCATCCATAGAGGAAACAGCGAATTGACTAAGGGATAGTCCGGCATTTTTAGCAGCAGCCTTATAGTAGCTTTTTTTACCTTTGGGGACACGGAATTTAATTTCGTCTAGCTTCTCTTTCATGTAGTTCATGGTGTACTCTTTGCTTTTTTCAGTGTATTTGCTCATAGGTCCATTTCCTTTCTGGTATTGAAGTGGCAAGGAATAGAAACATCTTATCTACTTTACTTACAGAAAGAGTATAGCATAAATTTACTTAGGGCACTATGGCTACATTCAATAAAATTAGTTCCCTAAGGTTGTGCAATATGAATATTGAAACTCTTAGTCCTCTATGGCGTGGTGATCGTAGAAACAAACAAGAGAAAACACATGTTTGCAATGTGCATGTTGTCAATGCTAATTGCGCTCGTAATGGGACCAGAGGGAAATGATCTTGATTGTATGCTCTTTTTCAAATATCTCATATACAAGCCGGTGCTGACGGTTGATTCTGCGGGAGTATAGGCCGTATAAATCGCCTGTCAGTTTTTCGTAATCTGGCGGAATTTGATATGGGTTATTACGGATGATGTTGATTAATTCCCTTGCTTTTTCGTCTAAATGGGCGGCTTTTAGCTTAGGGATATCCTTCAATGCAGTTTTGGTGTAAGTGATTGCATACATTACCAGTCAACCTCGCTTTCCGGGACACATTCGGAAAGAGGGGTTTTTTTACCGTTTATCAGTTTTTCTGCTAATTCGGGATTGGAAAGAAGATGCATGGTTTCCAATGTGCCAGTTTCCAATTTATCCAGTGTGCATTTTATGGTCTGCAGCATTTCAAGCACGCTTTGCAGCTGCCATTCTTCCATGCTGTTGATTACTGAAATACACATATCGCGGTTACTCATTGTCTGTGCCTCCGTTCTGTTTGGTGGTTAATGTTTGCGGTTGTAGGTGTTCTTCACTTGTAGGCAACTGCTGTCAATTGGCAGCAGATTGCGGACAGACAGCAGCAGTGCTAAATATTCTTGGATGCCATTGCAGCTTTTTCAGCTACACCTGGCTTGTCATTTTCGATGAGATCAAGCAGAGCTGCAATGTCCTCTTTCAGATGTTTGGCCAGGGTAGCACAAGAGGGTGTTCCGGGAGTTCTGGTAAGTTCGTAGATGTGCCCTCTCTCCAGATCGGCCAAATGGTTGCTGATTTTGTTCAACTCAATACGGTAACGCTTGGATATGTTCATTGCTATCTCCTTTGGTTATATGGTTTCATGAGTATCATTGGTCACAAATTGAGCATTATAGGTACAATTAAGGGCCGCAGCTATTGTCCGAAGTTCCTTTTCTGTAAAGTTGTCGCGGCTCATTTTATTTGACATATTCTGCCTGGATTGTCCTGTTTTTTCTGCTAATTGTGTAAGTGTCATGTTACGACGGCCTAACATGATTTTGATTTTTTCTCCCATAGTAATTGGCATAATTGAACCCTCCCTTTGGTAGCCTTTTATTATAATATACACGAAAAAATGTAATATGTCAAAGAAAAATAAGCAAAAGAAATAAAAAAATTGCAAATAATAGTTGACAAACGACACGAAAAAATGTATTCTAATTATAGAAACAAACAACTGAATTAAAAAGTAAAGAGAGTATCAGAAAGGAGAGGTTCACATGAAAGATATTAATACAGTTCGCAAAGCAGTCGCAACTATGGCAAACCAGTTACATAAACTCGGATATTCATTATCCCAGACATTCAAGACAGCATGGAAGCGTGTCAAGAATTCCATGAAATGCAGAGTATCCGGTGTTACTTATGAAAAGCGGCAGCAGTTGTTACAGTTTATAGCCAGCAGAAAGCATGAAGACCTGACGGTGTATCTGCAGAGGGACAGGGCAAACACATTTGATAAGGATGCAGTTGCCGTAGTAATCGGAATCAGCAATATAGGCTATGCCCATATCGGATATTTGCCAAAGGGATTGTCACAGAGCCTTGCCAAAGTAATAGATAAGGGCATAGGACTGCAGGCAGATGTAAAGGTAATCGGCGGATACGGCTATAAGGAAACGTTTGGTGCGCTGGTGAACATTGCGGTATAGGAGGCTGCATGACTCAGGAAGAATTAAAAGCGATGGTGGATGCAGAGGCGCAGCGCCTTGGGATAGGCAGCAGTGCATTCATGGAACGGCACAGGGAAATCATGGAGCTGGCTGACCAGATTCAGCAGCAGAATGAAAAATGCCCTTACCAGAGGACCAGTCCGGTAAAGGCAGAGTAACCCGTCAACTTGTCAAATTAGCAATCAGGGTACGCAGGCAGTATAGCACGACTGCTGCCCTTTGTCAAAAAATTAAGAATATGGAGGAATAGAAAATTGCAGAGCACAGAAATGAAACCGCAAAACGGAACCGTGGGGATAGGGGAGACCAGCAGAGAGGGCTATATGGAGCTGAACAGGATACATATAGAGGAAAAGGGAAAGATGCGCCGCCTGTATGAACAGGATCTGGTCAGCACACTTTCAGAACTTCGTTACTATCTTGATATTGACATACCTGAAAGCGTACAGGAGCAGAAAAAATATGGGGAACTTGAGGAATTTCTGAATGGCGGGAAATATCCCTTTAAAACCAAAGACAGGATTCTCTGCATTGCAAACGAGTATGGTGTTGCAGCAGAGGAAAGCGGTTTCCGGAGAGGGTTTCAGACGGCTATGAGGCTCTGCATGGAAGGAATGAGAGGGGGTGTCTGCTGATAGGCGTTCTTTAGGAAAAAGGGCTGGCAGCAGTGCAGGACAGGGTTGCAAAATGCGGTATGTCTTGCGGAAATGATATTTAAAGCAGCTTATACAGGGCAGACAGATGTGTCCGCAGCCGGTTCCGCATGTGAAGTTCTGTGGAATATCTTAACGGAAGATGGGATATGGCTGTCAGCCGGAACAGATAAAAAATACGAAGGGGGTGTGTGTATGGGAACGTATTCAGAAGAATATACAAGGCCAGTCATGGAGATGGAACTGTTGGAGAGAAAGCGGCTGGAAACAGCGGAAGCCAGTCTTTTGACAGAACTGTACAGGGGAATGCTTGAATGCGGCGCCGTCAGGGACACGGCTGCAGAAATGGAGGCTGGTATTAGATTAAAAGAAGCTGTGCAGGCAAACTGTCCGGCTGATGAAATTATGGATCTGGCTGCCGGATGCAGCGGGGCAGGAAAAGAAGCGGGATTTAAAATCGGATTCCAGGCAGCAACAAAACTCTGGATGGAGGGCATGAAAGGAACAGGGAGCTGATGGGGAATAAATGGTACATGACAGCAGAAGACATTGCCGCCGACCTGGGAATTGATGAAAAGGAGGCCGGGAGGCTGCTCCGGAACCTGGGCGAAAGGATTAAACGGAAGGGCGGATGTTATATAGCTGGCAGGGTTCCGGTGTCATATTACCAGAAGATGAAAGATACGGATTTCATGTCTCCGGACGGGATGGAGGCGGACTGCTGCCCTTTGAATCAAAAAAGGCTTCTGAGCCTGAAAGAGTTCTGTGTGTATGCCAGCTTTGGACAGAATACGGCCCGGCAGTTTGCAAAAAAAGCAGGGATTGAGAAAAGGATCGGGCATAAGGTGCTCTATGACAGGGTGCTTTTTGATGATTGGTGTGATAAAAATAAGTCAATGGAGATGTAGGCAGCAGTTTATAACAGTGGCAGGAAGAAAAAATACTGCTGTAGCATCCGGAAAGCTCCGTATTCGTATTTTGATGACATGGGCTATAAAATTATAGGCATGAAGTATAAAACTGGCATAATAGCCTGATTATGGGGCATGGCGGGCAGATGGAACGAAGGCTCGGCGCAAATATCTGAGGATTGTCCCCGGAAAGCTGCAACTGACCGGGGACGGCAATACAATTAATGTATGATTAGAATTTGTACTGCATCTGGTATTATACCCGGAAATGCAGTGCGGCACAATAGATTACAATAAAAAAATGCAGCATGGATGTAGTGCTGCTGTCTGCCAGAGAGGGGGCTTGGATATGGATAACAGGTATGCAGAATGGACGATGAATCTGGATGCGGTTGTGGAATATTCGATAGGGGAGGCATCAGGGTCAGAACCTTTATTTGTCCTGGAATGTGGGAAAAAAGTAACCGCAAGAGCAGAGGCATATGTAAGAAAAGCGATTCAGGCTGGTATGAATAAGCCGTTAACGGATGAGAAAATAGAATCATTTATTGAAAATGAAATTGGAGAACTGCTGGACTGCATAGATGATGTAAACCATGTTTATTTTAAGAACGGCATGAAGCTGGGGGCTTCGCTGATTCTGCAGCTTCTGGGAGCATGGGAGGATTCGGCAGCAGTCCGTAAATGAAAACTCAGGACAGCAGGGTGCAGCAGTTGTGGTATACTGCTGCACTGCCAGACAGAAAGGAGGGCTGGGAATGGCTGAAAAGAGACTGCCGAAAGGCATCAGCATCCGCAAAGACGGGCGGTACCAGGCAAGGTACACGCTGAATGGAAAGCGTTATACGATCTACGGGAATACGCTGAAAGAGGTTGAAAAAAAGCTGCGTGATGCAAAATATGAAATAGACCACGGAATTTATGCAAAGCCCGACAGGATCACAGTGGATGCGTGGTATAAAATATGGCTGAAAGAATACCGGGAGAATGTAGTCCGGGAGACAACAGTTATCGGAAATAAAAAATGCTATTTGCATGTAAAGCCGGAAATCGGACAGATGAAGCTGCAGGCGGTGCGGCCGGAACATATACAAAGAGTCCTCAATAAAATGAAACATGAGGGATATTCCGGCAGTTACATTGAGAATACAAGGCAGACCATGAACATGATTTTTTATCAGGCGCTTATGAATGGGATTATTATCACAAATCCAGTTGAAAAGTCTGTTCTGCCAAAGGTTGAGACTGGGAAAAGCGATACGCACCGCAGGGCTCTGACAGAATGGGAACAGCAGACATTTTTAGAGTGTGCGGCAAAAAGAAAGCCTTTTTATATGTCGGATTTTCCACCGGCATGAGGATAGGGGAAATAAACGCTCTGGAATGGCAGGACATTGATTTTGGCAAAATGGAGATTCATGTCAATGGAACCATGATAAAGGTTGCCGGAAAGGATTATTATAAAGGGCCGGTAAAGAAGGGGAAAAGCAGGCGTACAGTGCCGATGCTGCCTGAGATTGCAAAGCGGCTGAGAAATCATAAGCTGGAACAGGCAAAACTCAGGATGATGCTTGGAGATAAATGGGATCCGGTTAAAGGGCTGGAGCATCTGGTGTTCACTACCATGTTCGGCAAACCTCTTATGACACTGTCTGTTGGGCGGTACATTAATTCTACGGTTAATGCAGTCAACAGAGAAGAAGAAAAGAGGGCAAAAAAAGAACACAGGAAACCGAAGATAATGGAGACATTCTGCCCTCACTCCATGCGTCATACATTTGCTACAAGGGCGCTGGAACGCGGGATTCCTCCGAAAGTAGTGCAAAGTTATCTGGGGCATTCAACGATTGATGTGACGATGAATATTTATACGCATGTAACGGCTGAATTGGAAAGGGAGGAAATCAGGAAGATAGCAAATCAGTTCTGAGGATTGTGTATGCAGATGACCGGAAGGCAGCAGTGGAATATGGACTGCTGCCTGATTTATGAAAAATGGTGTCAAGCGTGGTGTAAAATATAAAAACAGGACATGTGAATGCTTTGTAAATACTGAAAATACTGGCATTAGAATAATTTTGCATACTGTCCCATGAGACTCCTTTCCTCATTCCATTCCTTTCCGGGACTTTTCCATAGGAAAATCCCGTAGAAAATATCTCAGATAGGATAGGAATGAATAAGATATAAATAAAATCGTTTTAATCTCTGTATTTCTATATACCGTCCGGTTTTCGTACTTCAAGAGGATTGATTATCATACTCCATGAGTGCGTTTTTCAGTCCCCCGGCGTTCCATAACCGGATTTCTTGAAGTCGGTGTTTAGAACCGCTTCGTAGGATTTTGGGTAAATGCGGTTGGGTTTTCCACAACCCTGCTTCTGGATCTCCACCAGTCCGGCATATTGCAGTTCCCGCAGGGTGTTGACCGCTTTTTGCCGCCCGCAGTGGAGCAGTTCCACTATCTCGTTGATGGGATAGCAGAGGTAAATGCGCCCATATTCGTCCGCCCAGCCGTTTTTCCGGGACAGGTCTGTCCGGCGCAGGATAAAGGCATACAGTACCTTTGCTTCGTTGGACAGGGGCGTGAATGTGGGGGCTTCAAAAAGGAAATTAGGAAGCCGGGTAAAGCTGACCGCCTTTTCCGGCTGATGGATATAAATGGTGTTTGTCATATCGTGTTTTGTGGACGGTTAGAAGCCCGTTTTCGGGGACAGACGGTATGTTTCTATTGCCTGCCCCTTTTCTGTGCTTGCAAAGCCTTGTAAATCAAGGACTTTTCAGCCCCTAACTGTCCACACAAGACCTCCTTTTCCGTTCACTTTCTGTTTTCTGCCGCCTGTGAACTCTGGCGGCACAGTCGGGACAGTATTTCGCCCGGTTGGACTTTGGGACGAACACTCTGCCGCAGACCGCACAGCGTTTTAGCTCCTTATCCCGGAAAATCTCTGCTTCCAGCGTTCCGATTTGCGGCAAGACCGACCAGCGGAACCGCTTACAGCAGACCGAGAAAGAAATGGTCTGGGGGCAGATGTGGGTGTCCCCATCGTCGAGGAGCATACAGTTCCCGTCCTCATAACAGTAGCACTCCCGTCGTATCAGGGCATTTGCCTGTTTCCTCTGTGCCGGTGTCATGCGGTAAAGGGAACCGTCCGGCTTGCGCTCTATGGGCGGCAGTCGTTTATATGGGTTCTCTCTCATGTGTTCCCTCCATTTTGCTTTCCGTTGCCGTTATCCTTGAAAAGGCTTCCTGCCCCATTCCTGCGGCGTAGTTCTCCTTTGGTACGCAAATGCGCTGCTTCTCCGGGAGAGGTATTCCTTTTCGGACGGTCATTCATTTTTCAAGGTGCAGCTCATCGATGAACTAAGATAAGTCTACACGAAAAAAATGCAATTCCCGGAATTTTGCGAGAATTGCATTTTAGGGCAATATTCAATTTTGGAATTGCATTTCTGCAATTTTTATGTATAATGAAAGCTGGCAAAGGAGGTGCTATGTATGGCTTTACCCGGAACACCCGGACAGCGAATTTCCGATTTGTGCAATGGCAATCATGTTTCCCAAAAGCAGCTTGCGGAGAAAATAGGCGTATCTGCTTCCCGGTTGAGCTGCATTGTCAGCGGTGAAACAAAGACGGTCAGCAGCGATATTCTCATAGGCGTGGCAAAGGAATTTAAGGTATCAACGGACTACATACTGGGTTTGTCTGCTTTGAGTGTCCGTAAAAGCTATGATATTTCAGAATTGGGCTTGTCCGAGGGAGCTGTGAGAGGGCTTGTGACAGGTACAGTCAATGTGCAAATCCTCAACCGCCTGTTGGAACACAGGAATTTCCCGAAACTGATGGATTTGATACGGATTTATTTTCAGGACACAGCGGCAAAGGTATCATGGCACGAAACCAGCTGATTGAACTGGCAACGGCTTCCCTGTCCGATCTGATGAAAGAACACCTGGAACATCGGGCAGAAGCAAGACAGGATTTGCAGCTTCTGAACGCACAGAAAATGGGGGAACATGAAGCGGAGATTGAAAAAATCAAGAATGTATTTTTTGCTATCCTGCGGGATATTAAAAAAGATATGGACAGCGGAGAACAGCCGGGAGAAGTCGCCACGGCAACAATGCTTCAAACCATGAGGGACACGCTGGCAGAGCAACAGCAGGAGCCGGTGACAATGGACGATGTAACGGCTGTGATTGCCGGACAGATTGGGCAGCTTCTTCCAATGGACGAGGAAACAACCAAGCAATTTCAAGCACTTGCAAAAAAGATGATGGAACAGTCAAAATAGCATAAGTTTGAAAGGAGTTTTTATGGATATATTCGTAATTTTAGCAACAATTTTCAAATATTCGCTGCTGGCTTTAGGAGGGATTGCAATCCTCATTCCGCTGTATGCAGCAGGGTTTCTGATTTACAAAAAGGTATTTCATGGAACAAAAAAATTAAGAATCGGGCAGTGGATTTCCCTAATTCTTCTGTCCGGTTGGCTGCTGCTTGTTTTGGGACTGACCACCTTTAGCAGAGGGGCAAACTTCGGCGGTTCCATCAACCTTTCCCTGTTCAGCGGTTAAGCAAACGCATGGCACGAATGGTCTTATACCGAATTGCAGCTTATTATCTTCAATATGCTGATGTTTGCGCCGCTGGGATTTCTTCTGCCGTTTTTAGCAAAGCGTGGAGAACGATTTTCCTTTGTCTGTCTGGTTTCTTTTTTAGTTACTTTCTTTATTGAGGTATTGCAGCTTGTGACCGGACATGGGATTTTTGAGCTGGACGATTTGCTCCACAACTTTACAGGAAGTCTCTTTGGGTATTTTGTCATCATGTTCTTTCTTTCCTGCTTCCGGGAGAAAAAATGGAAGTGGAAGCCGTTTATGAAAATGTCGGCGCTGCCGCTTCTCTACGGCGTCGGTATCTGCTGTGCAATCCTTGTATATCTAAATCAAGAATATGGCAATCTGCCGATTATTCCGGCGGAAAAACAGAATATGTCTATGATTTCTGTGGAGAATGAAGCTGCCTTATCGGCTCAGGCGGAACAAGCCGGTGTTTACAAAAATCCAAGGGCAAATGATAAGCAGTACAGCAAAACAATATCGCAGGCTTTTGAAAAGCTGTTGGGAATCGAGTTCAAATCTTTTAACCGCAGCGAAGGAAAAAATAAAATTTTTGAGGACAGCTCATCGGATGCGCAGTTGACAGTTTTTACAGACAGCGGCGAATGGTCTTACACTACATGGGCAGAGGAAAAGAAAGCCTTAACCGAGCAGGAAGTATCTGCAAGGAAAGCAGAATTGGAAGCATGGTTGAATGAATATAATTTACTACCGGAGGGTTCCGTTTTTACCGTACAGAATCACTCCACCCTGCGATGGGACGCACCTGCTTCTGAAGAAATCGACCCGCAGGAGGATTTTTTCTCCGGCAGTATCATGGTAGAGTATGATACCGACGGCACTATTTCCATGTTTCACTATTTCATAATTCCAAACGAGCATATAAAAAATGTGGAGATCATTTCGGAAGAAGCTGCTTATGCAGAGCTTATGGACGGTAATTTTGAACAGTATCCGCCTTTTGAAAAGGGAGATAAAATCGTCATACAGGATTGCGTTTTGAGCTATACCTATGATACAAAAGGATTTTTTAGACCGGCTTATCATTTCAGTGGGTATATCAATGAAGCAGATTACAGTTGGCAAACCAATATCAACGCCATGAAATAGTTTAGAGGTTGTGGAGATGAAAATTATTTAAACAAACTATCATAGCAAAGTCGTGTGCCAAAGGGGTATCCTTTGGAAAATGAAAGGTGTGATTTACGCCCGTCATTCTTCTGATAACCAACGGGAAGAAAGTATTGAGGGACAGTTGCGGGAAGGTAAGGAGTATGCAGAGCGCAATGATATTACTATTTTAGGGACTTATATTGACAGGGCATTGTCAGCAAAAACAGATAACCGCCCCGAATTTCAACACATGATTAAAGACAGCGCAAAGGGCTTATTTGATGTTGTTCTTGTGTGGAAATTAGACCGCTTTGCCCGGAACCGTTACGACAGCGCACGATATAAAAACCTTTTGAAAAAGAACGGCGTGAAAGTCATTTCTGCAAGGGAAAATATCTCCGAGGGCAGTGAGGGAATTATTCTGGAAGCCATGTTGGAGGGGTATGCGTTCCATTCGTGGCGGGAAAATCACGCTGAATATTATGAACCATCTGTTGAAAAACCGCCGCTATATGGGCGAGTACAGTTATCGTGATGTAGTCAAAGAGGGCGGTATTCCGGCGATTATCCCGAAAGAATTATTTGAACGGGTACAGGAACGGCTGGCGAAGAACAAAAAGGCTCCCGCCCGTCACAAAGCCGAGGACGATTACCTTTTGACAACGAAGCTGTACTGTGCGAAATGCGGCTCCTTTATGGTGGGAGAAAGCGGCACAAGCCATACAATGAAAGTACACCGTTATTATCGCTGTGTGAATACTAAGAAAAAGAAGCTCTGCGACAAGAAAGCTGTCAAGAAAGACTGGATTGAAGATTTGGTTGTCAACTATACCATGAAAGCAATTATGAATGATGAAGTCATGGAACGGCTGATTGATACGCTGATGGAGTTGCAGAAGAAAGAAAGCACCGATCTGCCCCTTTTGAAAAAGCAGCTTGCAGAAACGGAAAAAGGTATTAACAATATGCTCAACGCCATTCAAGCAGGGATTTTTACTCCGTCCACCAAGTAAAGACTGGACGAGTTGGAGGAAACCAAAAGCCAGCTTGAAGTTAGCATTTTGCAGGAGGAAATGCACAAGCCCCTGCTTACAAGAGAACAGATAGCATTTTTCATTTACCGATTCCGCAAATTTGATGTGACAAAGCGGGAACAGCGGCAAAGACTGATTGACAGTTTTGTAAATGCGGTGTATCTTTATGAGGACAAGATAATCCTTACTTTCAACTATAAGGACGGCTCTAAGACTATCACACTGGAGGAAGCTGAGGGTTCGGATTTATCCGTACTCGGTGCATCAGACGATCATCCGGATCTGGCTTGAATTGGGGATGGCTTTGGATTTTTAGAATATTTTTAGTACAGAGGCGGCGGTATTATGAGTAGTACTGCCGTTTTTGTTATATGCTTTTCTGGCTTCTGCTACGAAGCGAAAAGAAAAAAATGGAGCTAATGAAAAATGATTTCAGCAATTTATGACAGACGAAGTATAAGAAAATTTATAGACAGGCCTTTATTTCAAAAAGATATTGCAGATATTATCGAAAGCGGAATAAAAGCACCTTCTTCTAAAAACAGACAGCCATGGAAATATATTGTGGTACAGGGAAATGCCAAAGAAGAAATGCTGGAAGTTTTCCGCCAGGGAATAGAAAGAGAAGAAAATGATGACGCGTTGCTGCCGCAAAGTAAACAATACATAGCTGCGGCAAAATATACGGCAGAGGTTATGGCGGAAGCACCAGTTATAGTTTTTGCTGTTAATTCACTGGGAAAAAATCTGTTAGAACAATTAACACTGGAAGAACGGGTTTCTGAATCTAGTTAATGGAACCATATTGCAGTAAAGCTGAAATGGAGGTATCATCTACTTCTTATTTTTGTGCAGCTATATTTTTTCCAAGCGCAAATAGATGATTATAATCTGTTATAAATACGTTTTTAGAGCACTATGCAGAATAAATTTTTTATGCTATAATTTCTTCAGAAAAAAGGATATTGAAAGGAGGGAATTTCTGTGATAGCAAGTGAAAAAGTTACCGATTCTCTTGTGGTAAATATGCTTCGTGTTAATGGTTACATAGACGGAAACTTTAGGCCGTTAAAAAAAGATGTTTTTGTATGGGCTAATCGCTCTGAAAATAGGACGGTTGACGACCTTCTTTCAAAGGCATCGAAAAGGAAAACTGAAAAACCGGGCTATCCTGAATTTATTATTTTAGATAAAAAGTACTATAGAAGAAATTCAAGTTGATAATTATATGCGGAAGAAGGAAGCTGAAACTTTTTCCAATCTTAATGTGCATAAAATTTTAAAGATTGATGAATATAGGGATGCTGTAAGGAAGCAGGAAAAGAATATTCGCTCCATCGAAGAATTCAAAATACTTACGCTTAAAGCCAAAGAAATAAATGAATTTCTACGAGATTATCTTGGTGTAATTGAAAATAAGCGGCTGTATATTTTGGGATCTATTTTGTATGCGCTTGAAGATCCAGCTTTTAAGATGGCATATTCTGCATATAATAATAATGCTGATTTATCTACATTCTTGTATCAGACAATTGAAAGAAAGATTAAAAACTCTGGGTTGAAAAACATTCAGATAATTAAAGACGAGCTGAAACCAGCAATTGAGGGTCTGGCAAGGGCGGAAAAAGAGGGTGCAAAGCTGGAGTATCCGAATGGTACACTTCTTCAATTAATCAGCGATGTTGATAGCACACTGTACGACTACTATAAAAATAGTGAACTTGATCTCATTTCTATTTTTTTCAATGTGTTCTTATCGTACTCAACTTCAGGGGGATCGGATCTTGGTATTGTGCTGACACCTGCCCACATCACAAAATTGTTTACACGAATTGCCGGTGTAACTAGTGAATCTAAGATCCTTGATCCGTGTGCTGGTACAGGGGGATTTCTAACGTCTGCATGGAAACATATTTCTCTAAACGATAACTATTCATTTACAGAAAAAGAGAATTTCAGAAAAAATAACTTGTTTGGTGTAGAAAAAGATCCCAGCATTTATACAATAGTTGCTCTAAATATGTTTCTTAACAAGGATGGGCGCTCTCATATTTACAACAATGACTGCTTTAGCCTGAAGGATGAACTAAAATCCAAGGAATGCAATGCTGGTTTTATCAATCCGCCCTATTCAGATGAAGTTTATCCAGAAATTGGTTTTGTTGAACTGATGCTGGACTGTCTTCTTCCTGGTTCCATAGGTGTAGCTGTCGTACCTGTGAATGCAGTATCCTCAAGAACTAAAAAACATACTGGTATTGATGTTATTAAGGAAAGAATTCTTCAAAAAAATAAGCTGCTTGCGTCTATCCAGATGCCGGGGCAGCTTTTCTATCCAAAAGGAACAGAAACGATAGTTTTGGTTTTCCAGACTGGATGTGGACACAATGGTAAAACCTGGTTTGCAAATTATGATGATGGTTACGAACTAATTAAGCAGCAAAAAGTCCGGACTCCGACAGCAATTTCAGATTCCAGGCAAGATGAACTGCTGGATGCCTATTTTGACCGAAAAGAAACAGATTTCTCTTTTAACAAAGCAGTATCAGCCTCTGATCAGTGGGTTTATACCCTTCATAAAGAAAACAATTATTCTTTTGATGATAACCAATTGCAATCTTCGGTTAACGATTATGCTGCGTATTTGATACAGAATAGATACTTAGTTACAGCTGTTAAACCAGAAGCAGTTAGTGTACTTGACCAGCATTTGTCCAAAGTCTGGCTTACGGAGTATTTTTACATTTTGCCAGCAAAACAAAAAGACAAGATTCAGGTTCAGATCTCTTCTGTTATGAATCCTGACTCCGTTCCTTTTGTGGGACGCAAGGCAACGAACAATGGAATTTCTGATTACATCAGATATGATGCTGATTGTATCAATGATGGCGGGGTGCTGACACTTGCTTTGGATGGAAGTACAGGTTCTACTTTTTATCAGCATCATAATTTCGCCTCAGGACAAAATATTTGGATTCTTAAACCGCGGGAAGAAAAAATCAAAGATTTTTCTCCAGAGATTGCACTGTATTTAAAAACGACTGTTTCTCAGGCAGTTATAGATTATAGTTATAATCTGTCGCTTACAAAAACTCGTCTGCAGAACATTAAGATATTGCTTCCGCTCAATGATTATAAAGAAGTAGATACAGAATATATCCGTAAGGTGATGAGCCGTATGACGAATATAGAGTATGTGCAAATAGTTTCTGAAAGAAGATATTAAATTGATGATATGCATATACAGTAAGGATATGAAACGATGTTCTTCTCCCGACTGACAGTGTAATTTCAGAAAATTTTTGTACTTGACACATTCCAGAATATGGTATAAGATAGGCACATCAAAAAATATGAGGTGAATGTATATGTTTGGTAAATTTGTAATGGAAAATGGCGTAAACTGAATAGCTGCAAAAGGAACGTCTTTGAAAAGGCGGCTGTTTTGTGAAAGCAGAGGCACTTTACAGAGACATTCCTGATACTGACAGCAGTACTGTCAGTACGTTTACCCTTACAAAGTGCCTGCATATATTTCCATATATTCTGTAAACAGTGCAAATGAGAAATAGCATGACTGTATGGTCATGTTATTTTTGTATTTTGAGAGAAATTCCGGGCAGCCAGCGGATGTGAGAAAAAACTTCTCATATACAGGCATTCTGAGGAAGAAAAGTATTTCTCAATATGCAGATATTCTGAGAAAAAAGAACTTTTCCTATAAAGGTATTCTGAAAAAGAAAAATTTATCAAAATCAGGTCTTGCGAAAAGAAAACTTTCCAGTACCGGATCATGCGGGAAAGAACTTTCCGGAATCAGGTTTTTATGAAAAGAAAACTTTTCAGTTCCAGATAAGCGGGAAAGAGCTTTTTAGAATCAGGTTTAGTGAAGAGAACTTTCTAGAACCAGATCATGCGGGAAAGAGCTTCCTGGAATCAGTCTTTCGAAAAGAGTTTCCCAGAATCAGGTTTAGTGAAAAGAACTTCTCAGAATCAGGCATTACAGAATTTATGGTATCCGGACGACAGTCCGTTTGGAAAGGCCATGCAGGAATTGCTTTTAGGGGGCAGAACTGCATGGCTTTTATTATAGCCGGATGAGAATATTAAGACAAGGAGGAAGGACTTATTATGAAGAAAATGCGTGTTTACATCGGACAGAACTGGCGTGCCTATGTATTTGCCATAGCGTGCATGGCAGGAGCCATTGTACTGGATATGCTGTATCCGAAAATCACCCAGAGTATTGTGGACGATGTTATTTTAGAAGGAAAGCAGGAGCTGCTAGCAAAACTGTTAGCCGGAATTGCAATAGTAGGAATAGGCCGGTGTGTTTTAGGATACCTGAAGGAATATACATTTGACGTGCTGGCATCTAAAATCGGATCGCAGATTCGCAAAGATTTATTTGCACATATCCAGACACTGTCTGCAAACTATTTTGACCAGGCCAATACAGGAGAGCTGATGGCGAGGGTAAAGGATGATGTGGACAAAATCTGGAATGCACTGGGTTTTGTGGGAATGCTTGTGATAGAAGTGATCATTCATGTTTCACTGGTTCTATACTGTATGTTTTCGATCAGCCTGAAGCTGGCGCTGCTGCCGCTTGCCGCCATGCTGTTTTGCGGGACAATGGCTGTGGTGATGGAGCGGAAGCTGGACGGTGTTTATGAAGAAATCAGCGAAGAAAATGCAGTGCTGACGACAGTTGCAGAGGAAAATCTGGCAGGCGTGCGTACGGTAAAGGCTTTTGCAAGAGAAAAACATGAGATTGAGAAGTTTCTGTCTCATAATGAAAGATATTATGAACTGAATATTACCCAGTCGAAGATTATGGTGCGTTTTTATCCGTATTTTCAGTTTGTCGGAAAAGCGCTTCCAGTGTCGATGGCGGTGCTTGGCGGGATTTCAGTCATCAATGGAAATCTGACGCTCGGAGCTTTGGTGGCGCTGATTGAATACAGCCGTAACTGTACCTGGCCGATGGAAATGATGGGCTGGCTGACAAATGATGTATCTGCAGCAGCAGCTTCTTATAAAAAAATTAAAAAGATTTTTGATGAACAGGCAGAGATTACGGACAGGGAAGACGCTGTTTTGCTTGACCGGGTAAATGGCAGCGTGGCATTTGAGCATGTGTCATTTGCACTGGACGGGAAACAGATTCTGAAGGACATTGATTTTGAAATACGGACAGGGAAAACGCTTGGGATTATGGGAGCAACCGGCTCCGGGAAATCTTCGCTGATACATCTGCTGCAGCGGTTTTACGATACCCGGGAAGGTACAGTGCGGCTGGATGGGATGGATGTGCGCAGCCTGACACTCGCACAGCTTCGAAGCAGCATCAATGTTGTTTTACAGGATGTGTTTTTATTTTCGGATACCATTGAGGAAAATATAAAGATGGGAAAACGCAGGGAGCTTGCTATGAAGCAGATTCGCGTGGCCGCAAGGCAGGCTCAGGCTGACGGATTTATCGAGCGTATGGACGAGCAGTATCAGACTGTGATCGGGGAGCGCGGCGTAGGGCTTTCCGGCGGGCAGAAGCAGCGGATCAGCATTGCAAGGGCGCTGGCAAAGCAAAGCCCGGTGCTCGTTTTGGATGATTCTACATCTGCGCTGGATATGGAGACGGAACAGGAAATACAAAAGATGCTGCACCAGCTGAAAAATACGACAAAGATTATCATAGCACACCGTATTTCGGCGGTATGCCATGCGGATGAAATCATCTATCTGGAGAATGGATGCATTGCGGAGCGCGGAACACATAAAGAACTGCTGGAAAGGCGGGGGCTGTATTATCATACTTTCTGTGCACAGTATGGGGCTTATCTGGGAGAGACAGGAACGGGAGAAACAGCCTGATGCTGACGGTAAAGGTCAGTAACAGACAGACTGCTATGGGTGAATTCTCAGGAAATGAATGCAGCAGTCTGGGATTTTATAAATAAAGGCTTGTAACAGATCCAGCAGTAAGAAAGGAGAACATAGAGTATGGCAGTAAATTCTTATCGTGATGATGAGCAGATGGATAATACCAGCAGGAAGAAAATCCTGCGCCGTCTGCTGGGATATCTTATGACATATAAAGGCGCGGTCTGCGGTGTGCTGCTTATTATGGCGGCCGCGATTGGCATTTCGCTTGTGAACCCGCTGTTAATTGAAACAGCGCTGGATGATTATGCAGCTGCCGGGGACGTGAGAGGGCTGGTACGCCTGGGTATTTTTGCACTGGCACTGAATGTGGTATTTATTGTGCTGGTAAAACTGCGGATGTATCTGATGTCAGTTATTTCAAATAAAATACTGCTCGAAATCCGCCAGGATTTGTATGAACATATCCAGACATTATCTTTTTCATTTTTTGACAGCCGTCCTACCGGGAAAATACTGGCCCGGATTATCGGTGATGTGAATTCGCTAAAGGATGTGTTTGTCAATTCCGTCACAACGCTGCTGCCGGAGCTTATTACAGTGCTTGGCGTGGTTGTGATTATGGTGCTTAAAGACTGGCGGCTGGCTCTGGCATCTTTAAGCACCATACCGCTGATGGCAGCCGGGGTATGGATGGTGCAGAAGGCCTCTCATAAACGCTGGCAGATTTTCCGCAAAAAGTCGTCAAATCTGAATGCTTACGTACATGAAGATATTGCTGGCATGAATGTAGTACGCAGTTTCAGTGCGCAGAATGAGACAAACGAGATTTTCAGAAACCTCACAGACGAACACAGGGAATCATTTCAGGATGCCTGTAAGTATGCAGATTTGTTCGGGCCGACGGTAGACTTCTGCTGGGGAATCGGGGCGATGATGCTGTATCTTGTGGGAATCCGTGTGCTTGGCGTACAGAGGGTTTCGGTGGGGATGCTGGTGGCATTTGGCAGTTATATAAATATGTTCTGGAACCCGATTATGAACCTGAGCAATTTTTATAACAATCTGGTTACAAACCTGACTGCAGCGGAGCGGATTTTCGACATTCTGGATACACAGCCGGATATTACAGACCGGGAATCTGTACAGGAACTGCCTCCGATTCAGGGAAGCGTAGAATTTTCGCATGTCAGCTTTACTTATGATAAAGGAACGCCTGCAGAAACAAAGGTGCTTTCAGATGTCAGTTTCAAAGTAAACCCGGGAGAAACCATTGCGCTCGTCGGCCCGACCGGAGCCGGAAAGACCACAATTGTAAATTTAATCAGCCGGTTTTATGATATTGAAGACGGCGTGATATCTGTTGATGGTTATGATCTGACGGAAGTCTCTATAGAGAGCTTTCGCAGGCAGATGGGTGTGATGACACAGGATAACTTTATCTTTCACGGCACGATCCGGGATAATATTCTATATGGAAAACTGGATGCTACGGAAGAGGAAATGATAGAGGCGGCGAAAGCTGTGCATGCCCATGAATTTATTATGGATATGGAAAATGGTTATGATACAGAACTGAAGGAACACGGTGCAGGGCTGTCCATTGGACAGAGGCAGCTGATTGCATTTGCCAGAACAATGATTTCCATGCCGAAAATACTGATTTTAGACGAAGCGACTTCGAGTATTGATACGCATACAGAACTGCTTGTACAGGAAGGAATCGAAGCACTGCTTTCCGGACGGACCAGCTTTGTAATTGCCCACAGGCTTTCTACAATACAAAACGCAGACCGTATTTTTGTAATTGACGGCGGCGGAATTTTAGAACAGGGCAGCCCGAAGGAGCTGATGGAGAAAAAAGGAGCGTATTACCAGCTGTATATGGCGCAGTTTGAAGGAATCAGTCCTGAGGGCGTCTGATACAGCTGATGCTGCAAAACAGAGTCAGTGAATTAAAATTTAATTTATACAGATTTCTTGCATTCAAAACAGATACAGGTTACAATGGCAGCAGATGGAAACGAGGTGTGGTTATGGCAGGGACTGTTGCAATAGGCGAGCAGGATTTTAAAAGAATGATAGAAAATAACTGTTTTTATATTGATAAAACAGATTTTATCAGGGCCTGGTGGGAGAGCAGGGATATGGTTACTCTGATTACACGGCCCGGAAAGTTTGGAAAAACATTGAATATGAGCATGCTCGAATACTTTTTTTCGGTCAGATATGTGGGGAATGGGCTGTTTGATCAGCTGTTTGAAAAACGAAAGGAGCAGTTATGAATACTATTTTATATGATATCTGTAAAGATGCTGTTGCAAAATCAGCATCCGCAGACGAAAAAGATAAAGACAGACTGGTACAGGCTGCAGCAAATGCAATGATGCTTGTATGGAAAGCCAGGAGAGAGGGGCTTCTGGCTTTTGAAAAAGCGGCTGCTGTACAGCCTTTTGCACCGCATTATTTACATCAGCTGACAGAAATTATTACAGAAGGAAGGGATCCTGAGCTGGTGCTGGAAATTGCGGCAGGCGGTTACTGGAGGCAGAATCCCCAGGGAATAAATGCCCTGATACGCTATTTTTATATCCGCAGCATGCTCTTAGCACAGCAGGGAGCGGACACGAGGCTGGTAGAAGAGGTGCTGTTATCCCTGCTGCCAGAGGAGTGGCAGCAGGATTTTATAGAAGAAGCCAGGCAGGAAAAAAAGCGTCTGGAACAGATGCTTCAGGAAAAAACAGAAGTACAGTTTGCACAGATGCATCCGTCATTTCAGAATAAACAGCTTACAGAGCATCTTCAGGCGCTGGAAATGGAAATCCAGAGACTTTCTGCTGCAGGGATGAAAAGGCTGCTGCAGAGTACAGGGGTTGAGGCGGCTTCGGTCTGTCTCTACGCATGCGGGGATGAGATTCGTGAAAAAATACTGGGCTGTTTTAGCAGTACCATGCAAGAGTCGCTGATGCAGGATATTATCTGGCGTGAAAAAATGTCGGAAGAAAAGGTAATGGCGGAAATAATAAAGATGAGAAGTATTTTGCAGGAACTTCAAAAACGGGGAGAGATTCTAGTCTGAGAATTGGGGGAGTGTAATGAAAAAGGCTCTTGCAATCAAACCTAAGATATGCTATATTACAGGCATACAGAATGAGCAGCCGCCCACGAGGGGCTGACCAGTAAGACAGATAGCGATGCCACCCGAAACTCTAGCCAAAGTACAAGGGTGGCTTTTGCTATGTATGATTACTTACAAAACGTAAACACGAATGTAAGTAATGCCAGGATGAATAAACCAAACGTCATTAAATCTTTAAAATCAAAACCGTTCGGACCTCTCATAGCATCACCCCCATTATCTGCAGGTAATTCGTAGGTATTTAACAGGCAGTCTGACAGAAAGTACATAGTCAAAACGGATAATTTATATGTTCATATCTGCTATACTATTATGAAAAAGCAATACAATCTGCGTATCAAGGAGTATAGTATGGGATCTAAAAAAATTACAAAATGTTTACTGGCTGTTTACATCATCGCTCTGATTTTTATCATCCTGTTTAAAATGCAGCTTCCCTTTCAAAGTATGCCTCATATCAGAAATATCAATCTGATTCCATTCGGTGCTTCTGTTATTATAAACGGAAGTATTGATTTTGATGAAATTATCGCTAATTTTATAGCATTTATACCATTTGGCATATTTACTGGAATGCTGTCTGAAAAAAAGTCTGTTCTGGCCAAAACTGCTCCTGCATTTTTGACAAGCCTGCTGCTGGAAACGGCCCAGTTTGTATTTGCGATAGGGGCGAGCGATATTACAGATCTTCTTATGAATACTCTTGGCGGAATGGCAGGGACTGGCTGTTATATGGTGCTGTCTAAAATATTCGGAAACAAAACGAATAAGATATTAAACATGATTTGTATGCTGGGCGGGGGCATGCTGCTTTTGCTCGTCGGGATTCTCATTGCTGTAAATTTATGAATATCTTGCAGCTGCGGCCCGGTTATTCTATGATAACGGACAGAAATGAAAGAAAAAAGCCTTTTCACCCCGGCAACAGAAAGTTTCTGTATTTCCATTTCCAGTGCCAGAAGATGCTCTGCCAGCTGTTTATCCTGAAATGACGGATGTATACGTGCAAACTGTACTTCCGTTTCTTCCTGAAGCCTTTGTTCCAGACATTTTTTTCTCAGCGTGATCTCTTCCATAAAATCCTTTTGCCACTCCTCTGGTATCAGGGCATTTATTCCCTGAGGATTCTGCCTCCAGTAACTGCCTGCCGCACGACAAAGTTTCTCCATCCAGCGTCTGGGTAATCGGTCCCGTGTCTGGATAATCTATACTCTGAGAGCGATTCAATTAAAATACTCTGTGTACTTTGTTTTGTCATGGTGGGATTTAGCAAATAACAGGTGAAAAAGAAAAATATGTCCACGCAGTAAATATAGCTGCAGTATAGAAGAAGTTCTTATAGATAACATTTTATTACAAAATGTTATCTTAAAGTATTTTATATCAATTCTGGCATTTTTGCAACCCCAAAGAAAAAATTGTTTATATTTCCAGTTTCCGTATGCTCCCTCACATGTTTTTCACTTCTTTTTGGAAATATTCTACAAATAAATCCAGTTATTTTCATTCAGCGGTGTTCTGACAGATACATGGCTTTTTTTGTATGAAGACAGAAACCTATGCTGGCATTTGCAGCCTGAAGTCTGAAAACGCTTATAAAATCAAGGGATCTTAGATGTCTGACAGCGTTTGGAACATAACATTTTGTAATAAAAAAGTTATGCAGAATTCATATGATTTCAGCTATGTGTGCCGTGAACTGTAAAAACGTGTCTAAAAATCATATGCGCTGTGAACTATGAAAACGTGTTTAAAATCATATGCGCTGTGAACTGTGAAAAGGTGTTAAAAATCATATACGCTGTGAAAACGTGTTTAAAAATTTGCAGCAGTGCAGAGCTGGTTTTACTGGCATCAGTATCAGATCAAACAACTGGGAGGAGATTTATGAATAAGCTGGATTATAGAAAGATGGGGAACCGGATTCGCCAGGTGAGGAAAGCAAAAGGATGGTCACAGGCTGAACTGGCAAAAAAGTGCGGTATCAGTATGTCATTTTTAGGCCATATTGAGCGCGGAAGCAGAATCATGAGTATAGAAACATTTGTGAATATCTGTACAGTGCTGGATACCGGGGCGGACGAACTGCTCTGGGGTGTGGCGAATCCGTCAGACACAGTGCTGGATATGTGGCATGTGACAGATAAAAGCAGAAATAAAAGACAGGGAAAGTCAGATGTAAGGGAAGGAACAGACGAAAGCAGAACGGATAGTTATGCGATGTATATAAAAATCATGAAGTCAGTTGCTGAGATTATGAATGAAACCTGATCAGTAATAAGACTGTCAGAATGCAGGAATCAAAGATTTATAAATGAAGAGTGAGGATAGGTATTAAGATGGATAAATACAATTCCTGGAAAAGGACGGATGAAACAGAAATAGACCTGGCGGATTTACTGCGCAGTCTTTGTATCCGGTGGAAAAAAATTGCGGCCTGTGCACTGGCATCTTCCATTATTTTTGCAGGATATGGATGGATGAAAAACAGGGAAGGGTTAGATAAAGATCTAACGGATCTTGCACAGGAAGCTGTTCTCACAGTGAAAGAGCAGCAGGCTGTGGCAGATGCTGTTCAGCTGGATCAGGAAACAGGAAAGCTGGAAGAATATCTGGAAAATTCCATACTTATGCAGCTGGATGCGTATCATAAAACGGAATATATCATGTTCTACAGCATTGACCGTGCGGACAGACAGGAACTGGCGTCAATTACAGAAAGCTATCTGAATTTTGTGATGAATGGAGGTGCAGCAGATGCGTTGAAGAAATCTGGCAGCAGATGGCAGATGGATAAAAGCTATCTGGCAGAAGTAATAACGGCGTATCAAAAAACGTACAGCTCTCCATATCAGATAGCTGTAGACGATCAGACAGACAGCAGCCTGGAAACAGATGCTCTCTTTTATGTGGAAATTACGGGCGGGGATGAGGAAGAAGCAGAACGCCTGGCGCTGGATGTGCAGACGGTTCTGGAACAGTATTCTGCAAATGTAAGAAAAGCGGCAGGAAGCCACAGGCTAAAACTGGTCAGCAGTGAGAAAAGCGTGACAGCAGATATGGGGCTTCTGACTCAGCAGCATGATAAGAGAACGCTGTTATCGTCAAATAAAACGAATTTAGCTTCCATGACAGATGCATTCAGCACAGAACAAATGGCAGTTTTTCATACAGCGGCCAGTCAGAAAGAGATGCCAGGAGAAGAAGTGTCAGAAGAAAAGTCTGGTTATGGTTTTGGAGCTGCTGCCAGGTATCTGCTGTTTGGAGCTGTGGCGGGGATTTTTGTATACTGTGGGGTGTTTTCCTTCCGGTATATGTTTCTGGATACAGTAAAAAGTGCAGAAGAAATGAAAAGACGATATACATTTCCGGTTTTTGGCGGAATCTGCCTGGAAAACAGAAAAGTAACAGGCACATGGGAAGATGCTTATGGAAATACGGAAGAGCAGGTGTTAAGCAGAATCAGGTCTGCATGCAGAAAGCAAAAGATTACACATCTGTATGCGGCATCAGATTTTTTGCTGAGTGAAAGCGAGAAAAAGTGTCTGGAAAGGATGGCAGCCCGGCTTAGCGGCTGGGGAATTGTGATGGAAATTGCTGAAAACGTTCATACAGATACGGATTTATGGGACAGTCTGACAGAAGCGGGAAATGTTCTTCTGGTATGCCGGATGGGTATGACAACACATCGGATGATTGACGATGCAATGAATTTTTATTCAGGAAACGGCATTGATGTGACAGGTGCAGCTGTATTTTTATAGGAGAGAGCAAATGACAGCAGAATGTTTAGTAAAATCAGCTAAAAATCTCATACCGTGGAAACTGAGATACCGGATCAAGCTGACGGAGGCCAGGCATCCAGGATTTATTCCGGATATTTTAAAACAAAAGTCAGAGCCGGTGTATTACAATGATGTATTTTATCAGGCTTTGGAAACGATGGGTATTGAAAGCCTGGAAGAGAAAGTCATATGCGAGATGGGACCCGGACAGTTTTTATCTCATGCATTTCTTGCCTATCAGCTGGGTGCAGCTGGAAGCTATCTGCTGGAAATCGGTGATTTTGCAGGTCAGGACAGGTATGTAAAGATGAATCAGCCGCTTTTGCTGAAAGAGGAGAACAGAAAGATCCGCAGTCTGCCGAAACTGGGAAAGGCGGTTACATGGAACGAGTATCTGAAACTGCTGAATGCACAGTATTACACTGACGGCATAGATGGGTACAGACGGGTTCCGGATCTGGCAGCAGATTATGTTTTTTCTTTTTCGGTAATGGAGCATATCAGAAAAAATGTGTTCAGGGAAACTATGCGGGAGATGTACCGTATGATGAAATACGGCGGGCTGTCGTATCATACGGTTGATTTGAAAGATCATTTTGGAGGAGGAAAAAACCATTTAAGGTTTTCAGAAACTGACTGGGAAAACAGCAGCCATTACAGCATGGATAACTATACAAACCGGATCAGCTGTTCAAAACTGGTTTCCATCTGGAAAGAAACAGGATTTTCAGTCGTTTCTCTGAAACGGGAAAGGATGGATAAAAGAAAACTGCTCCGCAGAAGCCAGCTGCATCCTGTGTTTTCAGATATGTCTGACAAAGATCTCATGACAGGCAGTTTTACTGTAGTACTGAAAAAAGAAAAAATGGAAAAGCTAGAGGCGAGTCAGACCAGGCAATGGACAAGCCAGAGATGAGGCAGAGATATGGATAAGACCCGTTTAGAAAAAGGAAAACAGTTTACAGCAGATACGAAGACAGCTGATTCAGGCCGGGCAGCCCGTCGTCCATCCGTTCTGATTCTGGTAAATCATGAGGTTGTTATCTATAACTTCCGGCTGGAACTGGTAGAAAGGCTGTTAAAAGAAGGGAAAGAAGTACATATTTCGACACCGCCAGGTAAAAGAATTGAGAAACTCAGGCTGCTTGGTGCAGTCTGCCATGACATAACCATTGACAGACATGGAATGAATCCGGTGGCAGAATTAGCAGTACTCCGGGAGTACCAAAGACTGATCAGGGAAATACGTCCTGCTGCTGTCCTTGGGTTTACGATAAAACCGAATATATATGGAGCCATAGCTGCAAGACGTGCCCGCATTCCCTTTGTGGCAAATATTACGGGACTTGGAACAGCTGTAGAGAATGCGGGAGTGAAACAGAAACTGGCCGTTATGCTGTATAAGGCAGCCTTTGGCCCGGTTCAGCGTGTGTTTTTTCAGAATATGGAAAATGAGCAGTTTTTTCGGGAACATGGAATAGCAGTTTCAAAACACTGTTTACTGCCAGGGTCAGGAGTAAATCTTAGCCGTTTTCCTGCAACGCCGCTGCCAGCATGCGGCGATGGCAGAAAAGGCGCTCCTGTGAAATTTGCTTTTATTTCCCGCATTATGAAGGAAAAGGGCATTGAGCAGTATCTGGAAGCAGCAGAAAGGATAAAAGCAGAATATCCGGCTGCTGAGTTCCATGTCTGTGGTTTCTGTGAGGCAGAATACCGGGGCAGGCTGGCTGAATTTCATAAAAACGGTTTGGCAGAATACCACGGCATGATTCAGGATGTGGCACAGTTTATGAGCAGGATGCACTGTATCGTACATCCGACTTATTATCCGGAAGGCCTGAGTAATGTGCTTCTGGAAGCATGTGCGTGCGGACGGCCGGTAATCACAACAGACAGAAGCGGATGCCGGGAGGCAGTGGAAGATAACGGGTATCTCGTGCCGGAACGGGATACAGAAGCTTTGATTCAAGCGATCGAAGGCTTTATAAATCTTTCATGGGAAGAAAAAGAAAAGAAAGGCAGAGCTGGACGAAGGCTTGCGGAAAAGAAATACAGCAGAGAAATCGTGGTTGAAGCTTATATGAAAGAGATTATGGCGGCAGAAAATACAGTGATAAACAGAGCAGATGCATAACTGCATGCTGTATACATACAAACAGGAGGATGTATTTGAAGATTCTTTTTATAATTGCTACCCTGGAAGGCGGAGGGGCACAGAAACTTCTGAGCGGCCTTGCGCTAAGAATCAATCAAAAAGACAGATGTGAAATATTAGCTCTTTCTGCAGAGAACGACAGATTTTCAGCAGACATACGAAAGAATGGGACAAAGTGTACATTTATTCCTGATACAGTGAAAGGAATCACTGGAAAGTTAAAGTATATGGATGCTTATATCAGGAATGGCAGATTTGATCTAATCCATGCTCATTTATTTCCAGCGCTTTATTATGGCTCTGTATTAAAACGATTCAGGTACAGGAGTGTGCCGTTTATTTATACAGAACACAGTACAGATAACAGAAGGAGGCACAGGAACTGGCTGCGTCCGTTAGAGCAGTGGATGTATGCACCATATGAAAAAATCGTTTCGATCTCAGAGGATACCCGGTCAAAACTTATAAAATGGATCAGAGTCCGAAAACAGAAAAAAAGAAAGTTTGCTGTCATCCATAACGGGATACCGCTTGATGAATACAGAAATGCGAAGCCTTATGAAAGGGAAAAGATTCTTCCGGGAATTGAGAAAGACGATGTTCTTCTATGTATGACCGGCTCTTTCACAGAACAGAAAAATCACAGATTTATGGTAGAAGTTATGAAAAAGCTGCCCCGAAATTATAAACTGATGTGTCTTGGAGAAGGCGTTCTTCAGGATCAGATCAAAGAGCTTGTAATCCGGTCAGATCTGAAAGACCGCATATTTTTTATGGGATTTCACAAAGATGCAGCCTGCTTTATGAAAACTTCTGACATTGCGGTGATTCCATCTAAGCGGGAAGGGTTTGGACTGGCTGCAGTAGAAGCAATGGCGTGTGGAAAGCCGGTTGTGTGTTCTGATGTGCCAGGACTTTCCGATGTAGTGGGACAGGCGGGAGTTAAGATTAAGAATGAGGATACAGCGGTATTTGCAGAAAGTATTATAAAGGAAGCAGGAAGGAAAGACCTGGATGAAAAAATAGATAAATTACAAAAACAGGCAGATCTGTTTGATATCGAAAGCACGGTAAGGAATTATCTAAATCTGTATCACTGCTGTATCAGACGGAAACGGTAACTGAAGGGGGAGCTGAAATGTATTTGATGCGGCTGGATGATGCGGCTGAATATATGAATATAAGGAAATGGAAACATATGGAGGCACTTTTGGACCGGTATAAAATCAAACCGGTATTTGGCATCATTCCTCATAATGAAGACCCTGAACTGATGAAGTATCAAAAGGCGGAGGATTTTTGGAAAATCATAACTGGATGGATAGAAAAAGGATGGACACCTGCTTTGCACGGATACAGCCACAAGTTTGAGAGTTATGAAGGAGGGCTGAATCCGGTCAATCTGAAAAGTGAGTTTGCAGGCGTGCCGCTGGAAAGGCAGAGAGAAAAAATCCGTCTGGGAATCAGGATATTAAATGAACAGGGAATACGGCCGGATATATTTTTTGCTCCTGCACATACGTTTGATGCCAATACACTGCGTGCATTAGAAACAGAGAGTGATATCCGCATAATCAGTGATACCATTGCTTCAGATATTTACAAAAAAGACGGATTCTATTTTTTGCCGCAGCAGTCGGGAAGGGTACGCAGGCTTCCGTTCCGGTGTGTAACGTATTGTTATCATCCGAATGTTATGAGTGCTTTTGATTTTAAAGAACTGGAAGTTTTTTTAAGCCGCAATGCAAATAAGTTTACATGCTTTCGAAAGTCTGTGTTAAAAAACAGGAAACCAGGCATTTATGACCAGTTTTTACAAAAAGCGTATCTGATCAGGAAGGGAAGATAGAAAATGCAGAGTAAGAGAGAGGTACTTGCAGTGATGAGCGTTAATCAGAAAGGGAAGATAGAAAATGCAGATGTGATGGCAGTATGAGAGGTACTCGCAGTGATGAGCGTTAATCAGGAAGGGAAGATAGAAAATATGGATGTGATGGCAGTATGAGACAGGTATCTGTAGTAATGAGCGTTTATAAAGAGACGATACAGGAAGTAAAGACAGCATTAAGATCCATTCAGAATCAGACTTATCCAGAGTTTGAATTTATCATTGTGCTGGACAATCCTGAATATGAATCTATGTGGAGGTTTTTAAAAGACCAGGCGGTGCTGGATGACAGAATCAGGCTGATTCGGAATCACAAAAATATAGGTCTTGCGATGAGTCTGAATAAAGCGGCTGACGCTGCACAATTTCCATATATTGTACGCATGGATGCGGATGACATAAGCAGCCATGACAGAATTGAAACGGAATTATCATATATGATGGAGCATGGATGCGACCTGGTTTTTTCAGATTATTTACTGACAGACCAGAACGGGACAGTCACAGGTATTTTTAACGAACATTATGATGATATCGAAAAAAGCCTGATTATTTCAAACATTATTCATCATCCAACGGTTCTTTTTACAAAGGATATTTTTTATAAGGCAGGCAGATATAGAAATTTCCCGTGTTCCCAGGATTATGACCTCTGGCTGAGAATGGTGGAGTGCGGAGCTCATTTTGGACAGATTGGAAAAGTACTTCTGAAATACAGGCTCAGGGATGCTTCTGTCAGCAATGCGCATGCATTAAAACAGACTGCAACACTGTGTTACATAAAAAAGCTATACTTTGAAAGAATGAGACATGGCACAGACAGTTATTCTCTGGCACATTATCACAGGTACATGAAACAGTTTGGGCCGGAGATTTATGACAAAGCAAAATCGCTGCGTTTCAAGTCAGATTTGTTTTATGCGCAAAAGATGATTTCCCGGGGACATATATTTTTTGGAAATTTGTGCAAGGCTTTTATATTGATCCAAAGCAAGTGTTATCGAACGTATTACATCCAGAAAATGAAATCTCAGCTCTATGTTTATATTATTAGAAAATCAGGGAGAAAGTGACTGCTGATGTCGATTGTAGTATTGTTTATTTTACTGTTTTTTGCGGGTGTATTTTTTTATAAATGCAGCAGGCTTCATTTTATGGCACCGTCTTTTTTTGTGTGTGCGGGATTCTCTTTATCCGCTGCCTGCTGCATACTGAATATGCAAAACTGGAATACACAGATAGATATTGTTACCATTGGCGTTATTGTGCTGTCTGTCTGCATTTTTGGCGCTGGAAATCTGTGTGGGGAGTCGGTAACTTTCAGGGCGGTACATGTGAAACAGTTTCCTGTATTTGATTTTTCCGGCAATCAGAGAATTCGGGTAAAAAAGCTGGCAATAGCTGCCATAGAGTCTGCGTTAATTGTTATTAATATATGTTATTTCCGGTATATCTACCAGCTCTCTGTCATAGCCGGGAACCGCATAGGAATCGCCGGAATGATTTCTTATGCCCGCCATGCCAGCAATTATCTGAATACTGGCTATGATATGCCTGTAATTGTCAGCCAGGGAATTGTATTAACAAAATGCATTGCATATGTATTTCTTTTTGCATTTGTTTATAATCTGCTGAATGACAGGCCGAAAAGCAGGTATTTTATGCTCCTGCTTCCCTGTGCTTCGCATTCTGTAAACATTGTGTTATCTACGGCCCGCATTGGATTTATTGAATTTTTTGTTTATATATTCTTTGTGACCATTGTGCTGCTGATGAAAAAGAAGAATGTATCATTACGGATGAACCGGACATTTCTGAAAATGGCGGCAGGATCGCTGGCGGCTTTTTTGCTGATCTTTACGGTATTAGGATATACAACAGGGAAAACGCAGTATCTGGGAGCGTTAAATGCAATCCTGCTCTATATTGGAGGCTCTGTCATTGCCTTTCACCAGTATCTGCACCACAGGCCTCCCAGAGAGTTTTTTGGAAAAGAGACACTCCGTCTTTTTTATGCGTTTCTTTCAAAACTAGGATTTGATACTCCAGAGTATGAGTCCTATTTTCTGGAATTTACGAATATAGGAGAGCATGCATCGACAAATGTATATACAGCTTTGCGCCGTTATATTCAGGATTATGAATTTACCGGTGCAGTACTTGTGCTGTTTGTGCTGGGATTTTTATACGGACATTTCTTTAAACTGGTTATCGAAGGCAGGAAAGCAGGAATTGCACTGATCAATACGGCAGCATTTGCCTGGCCGGTTTTCCTGTTTTCTATTGAAGAATGTGCTTTGAAGAGTCTGCTGGGAATAAGCAGCCTGTACCAGCTTTTTTATACGTTTGTCCTGTATCATCTGTTTATGAAACCGGAAGTAAATGATGAAAAAGGAAAGTGATATGATGAATAAAACCGGATTTGCCGTTTTCGATCAGACTGCTTATTTTTATCCATATGCAGCCCAGTGCATACAGCCGGTAAAAAATTCCTGGTTTTACCGGGGTGTAAAAAAGACGGCAAAAATATTTGACGCTGCTCTTCCAAAGATATTCATAAATCCGGCTATATTTGAGTTCGGACGTCTGGTTATCTGTGATTCGGCAATGTCCGCGGGGTTTGGCAATTTCCTGCATAAATATTTTAACCAGCAGCAGACAGCGTTATATTACATGAATGTGATTGATGCAGATAATGAAAAATATATGCAGTATTTTAAAAATATTTATACATTTGATTATGCGGATGCCGTCAAATATCAGATTGGATACAGACATACGCCTTATAAAAAAATTGCCGGGATAGAGATAGAAACGATAGAAACGATAGAAACAGAAAATAGATCAGACAGTTACGATGTATTATATCTGGGTAAAGAAAAAGGCAGAAAAGATTCTATCCAGTGTATATACGATGCACTGATTCAGAATGGACTGAAAGTGAAATTTATGGTACCTGGTTCCGGCAATTCTGATTTAGCCATACAGACTCCTGTAAAATATCAGGACTATATTTCTATGATAAGAAAGACAAAATGTCTGGCGGAAGTGAATGTATCCGGCCAGTCAGGCTGTTCACTTAGATTTCTGGAAGCATTGTTTTATAAGAAGAAGCTCATCACAAATAACCGGTATCTTGTCAGCGATCCTTATTATGATCACAAAAATGTATTTATCATTGGGATGGACGATATGGGCAGGCTCAGGGAGTTTGTGGATACACCGTATGTCATACCAGATCAATCGCTGGAAGCTCTTGAATTTGATTTCTGGCTGGAACATTTTTGAGAAGCGGAAGGAGTTTCAACGGATAGTTTCTGGCAGATAGCTCATTTGAAGGATGGCTTTTAGAAAGATGGCTTTTTGGAGGCAGCTTTTAGAAGGATAGCTTTTAGAAGGATGGCTTTTTGGAGGCAGCCTTTTGACAGAAGCATTTTGGAGGTGGATTTTTGACAGAAGCATATTGGATCAAAGCATTGATTCATAAATACCGCAGCATGAGCCTGCCTGTGAGAGCGGCTTTTTGGTTCGCAGTGTGCAATGTCATGCTAAAGGGCATTCAGTTTATCACGGTTCCCATATTTACAAGACTGATGGCAGATGAGGAGTACGGCAGGCTGTCAGTTTTTTTGACTTACGAGCAGATGCTGTACATCCTTGCCACCTGGGAGATTCAGATGGGGGCATATCAGAAAGGGATTTTTAAATTCAAAGAGGAAGCTTATGATTTTACTGCTGCTGCACAGTTTTTGATAAATATACTTACGGTCATATGTTTTGCATTTGCAGCAGTTTTTCACAGCTGGATTACGGCAGAGACAGGAATGCCGGTGTCTGTCATAACGGCAATGTTCATTTTTTTCCTGCTGCAGCCTTCGTATCAATGCTGGCTGGTTCAAAAGAGGACTTCGTATGCGTATAAAGAAGCTGTATCTGTTACTTTTTTATACAGTCTGCTGAATATTTTTGTCTCACTGGGTGCTCTGATCCTGTTTGGCCGTACCGCAGTCATAAAATATATATCTTCCACTGTAATGTCCAGTGTCATCAGCCTTTTTTTCTTTATCCGGCATGTGAACTATCTTTCTGTAAAAAAAGAAAACATGATAAAGTACTGGAGGTTTTTACTGCGGTTTGAAGCACCGCTGGTACTGCATTCGCTTTCCTATCTGATTTTAAGCCAGGCAGACCGTATTATGATTGCAAAAATGGCTGGGAATGCACAGACAGCTTATTACGGGGCTGCATACAGCCTTGCCAGTGTTATCAGCCTGTTTCAAAATTCAGTGAACCAGTCGCTGCTGCCGTGGCGTTATCAGAAGCTGGAACAAAAAGAGTACCAGGCAGTCCGGCAGGTAACGAACAGGCTTCTGGCTGCCATTGGCACAGCGATTCTTTTATTTATCCTTGCCGCACCGGAGATTATGAGTATTTTATTTCCGCAAAGCTACCAGGAAGCTGTATGGTGTATTCCGCCTATATCTATAAGCGTGTATTTTATGTTCCTCTATACACTTTTTGTCAATATTGAGACATATTATGAGAAAACACATTATGTGATGTATGTGTCTTTATTCTGCGGGGCTGTGAATATCATATTAAATTATTTTGGAATACTGATGTTCGGATATCTGGCGTGTGCGTATACCACCTTGTTTTCCTATGTATTATTTGCGCTGGGGCACTTCTATTTTATGAAACGCACGATAAAGGGAAAAGTCAGTACAGATAAAATCATAGATCAAAAAATGACCGTTTTGATCAGCTGTGCGATGATAGCGGCATCTGTATTGCTGACAGTAATGTATCAATATTTTATGCTGCGGTATGGGGTGTTTTTGCTCCTGCTGGTTATATGGAGCTTAAAAAGACATAAGGGAAAAAGAGATTTTTAAAATGCTTCCTGTAACAATTTTTGATACAGCGCACCGTCCATCCCACGCAGAACCCCGTGGAGCTGTGCGGGTATTTCATCAAGACCTGCACCCGGCCCGGGGAGGTGGTGGCGGACAATTCCTGGCTGTAAATTTATGAATATCTTGCAGTTGCGGCCCGGTTATGCTATGATAACGGACAGAAATGAAAGAAAATCCGCCTGTACAGACGCGCGGCATAGAAAGTGAGAGAAAACATGGAACAGACTTCAGTAAAAACATCAGACAAAGCAATCATTACCGTTCTTGGCAAAGACACAGTAGGAATTATTGCGAAAGTATGTACTTATTTATCAGAAAACAGCATTAATGTTTTAGACATTTCCCAGACGATTATACAGGGATTTTTTAATATGATGATGATTGTGGAAATGAATGAATCAGAAGTGACCTTTTCCAAATGTTCCGAAGATCTGGATAAAATAGGAACGCAGATCGGAGTCAGCATCAAATGCCAGAAGGAAGAGATTTTTGAGAAAATGCATCGGATTTAGCAGACGAATCTGAGAACATGCATATCATTTGGCAAATGCAGATAGTAAGGAGATTTTCATGATAAATATACGGGAAGTTGCAGAAACAAATAAAATGATAGAACAGGAAAATCTGGATGTGCGCACGATTACGATGGGCATCAGTCTGTTAGACTGCATGGATTCAGATTTAGAGAAACTGAATGAAAAAATATACAGCAAGATTACGACACTTGCAAGGGATTTAGTGGCTGTCGGAGAGAAAATTGAGCACGATTACTGTATTCCGATTGTAAATAAGCGGATTTCAGTAACGCCTGTGGCACTGGCCGGCTCGGCCGCATGCAGGACGCCGGATGATTTTGTGACGATTGCGCGTACCCTGGATAAGGCGGCAAAAAAAACAGGGGTCAATTTTATCGGCGGCTATTCCGCACTGGTGTCGAAAGGCATGACGGCAGCAGATGAAAATTTAATCCGTTCGATTCCCAGGGCACTGGCAGAAACGGAGTTCGTATGCAGTTCTGTAAATGTGGGCTCTACAAAAACAGGAATTGATATGGATGCTGTGCGTCTGATGGGCGATATTGTGAAAGAGACAGCAGAACGGACGAAAGAGCGGGATTCGCTTGGCTGTGCAAAGCTGGTGGTATTTTGCAATGCGCCGGATGATAATCCGTTTATGGCAGGAGCATTTCATGGCATTACAGAAGGAGATGCGGTCATTCATGTCGGCGTCAGCGGGCCGGGAGTTGTGAAAACAGCGTTAGAGCAGGTACGCGGCGAGAGCTTTGAGGTGCTTTGCGAAACGATTAAAAAGACAGCTTTTAAAATTACACGTGCCGGACAGCTGGTGGCGCAGGAAGCGTCTAAAAGGCTTGGCATTCCGTTTGGCATTATTGACCTGTCTCTGGCACCGACTCCGGCTGTCGGCGACAGCGTGGCTGATATTCTGCATGAAATCGGAGTGGAGTATGCGGGGGCACCGGGAACGACAGCAGCTCTTGCCCTGCTGAATGATCAGGTGAAAAAGGGCGGTATTATGGCGTCTTCTTATGTGGGCGGCTTAAGCGGTGCGTTTATTCCGGTCAGCGAAGACCAGGGAATGATCGATGCGGCGCAGGCAAATGCACTGACTCTGGAAAAACTGGAGGCGATGACCTGCGTATGTTCTGTCGGACTTGATATGATTGCAATTCCAGGAGATACCAAGGCTTCCACGATAGCCGGCATCATTGCCGATGAAATGGCGATTGGCATGATTAACCAGAAGACGACAGCGGTGCGCCTGATTCCGGTAATTGGGAAAGGGGTTGGCGAATCGGTGGAATTTGGCGGGCTGCTTGGCCATGCACCAGTGATGCCGGTCAATCCATATGACTGCAGTGCGTTTGTAAACCGGAAAGGCAGAATTCCGGCACCTGTTCATAGTTTTAAAAATTAAACTGCTGCAGACGTATATACTGTGAAGTGTGTGAACGGCAGAGGAAGTATGAATATCCGGACGCTGGGAAGAGACACTTTTTCCTTTTTCTGTTCCGCCTGCGAACAGTAAGAAATTCTAAATTT
>CAJTVR010000025.1:0-39659 GCA_910580075.1 uncultured Eubacterium sp.
GAAAAAGTTTCTCCGCCCGGCGTCCGGGTAACTCATACTTTCCGGCACACCATTTCCTTATAGATTTGCAAATACTTCCGTCTGCTTTTGCAGTTCCTCTACAATTTCTTTATTGATATCCATTCTGCCTGTAATATCCGCAATATTTCCCGCCAGGCTTCTCGTACTGCCTGCAGCGCCGGAAATTCCGCCTGCCCCTTCGTCAATGGCCGCCGTAATTTTTTCCATGGAAGCTGCAATCTGGGTCATGGCACTCTGCAGATGCCTGGACTGATTATGAAATTCATCCATATTCTGTTCAATACGGCATGCATCTTCCATATACTGGCGTCCTGCGCCTACAAAATTCTGAAATTCTTTTAATATCGTTTCATTCAGGTAATCAATCAGTTCCTGCGCATTCTGTGAAAGATTAGCTACTGCATTTGTCACTACCTGGTTCACTTCCTGAATGCGGGTCGCCGTACTGGTACAGGAATCGGCAAGATCGCGGATTTCTGTTGCCACGACTGCAAATCCCTTCCCCGCCTCTCCGGCCCTGGATGCTTCGATAGAGGCGTTTAGGGCAATCAGGTTCGTGGTAGAAGAAATGGCCAGGATTTCTTTTGAAAGGCTGTTCACCTGATCCACGCTTTTGCTGTTTTCAATTGCTTCATTCAGTACTGCCAGTATATCAGACGCTTTTGCGCTTATAATTTCCGTATCAGACTGTGCAGACCTCTCCATATGAACCGCACGTTTTTTCATATCCGAAGCATATTCTGTAATCTGTTCGCATTCTTTGGCCATGCTGTTAACCTCAGCGTGAATGTCCGTAACTCTGCTGTTAACATCAGAAGCATTTTTTGCTACCTTCTGAACGGAAGACGAGAGTGCTTTGATTAACGAATACAGATCCTTTGCACTTTTATTGGATGTTCTTGTCCGTCCTAATACTTCCCCTGTCACCGTATCAATACGCTCAGAACTGCCATGCAGGATAGACATCATATTTTTAATCGGTGTTACTACATATTTCATAATAATGCTGACAGCCGCAATTACTAAAATGACGCTTGCCGCTGTAGAAATACCAGCGATCATAATCGAAGTATGGTACACATTCTGAAGTTTCTGCCTTGCCAGCTCTGTCTGATGCTGAATAGAAGTTATCAGTTTTGCGATACCCTCTTCTACGGCTGCTCCATGAACGGCTGCCTCCTCATTCGCACAGGCATAGGCTTCCTGCGTCCGTCTGTCTGCACTGGCACATACGAGTCTTACCAGTGCATGTTTGAGGTTTTCATACTGTTCTGTCAGCTGCTTATAGACAGCTGTTTCCTCTTCACCATAATAATGATATTCTTTCAGGCTTTTGTCCAGTTTTGCCTCTTCTTCCTTGATCTGCGCTGCTATCGTAATCATTGTCTCATAATCAGCTGCCACAATATGAGACAGCGCCATTTTCCGGATATATAAAATACCGCACCGGATTTCTTCCAGCTGCGTAGCTGCTGTCATCTGTTCATCTGCGATTTTTGAAGCATTGGCATTTACATTATTAATGCTAAACACTGACAGCACACTGGCAAGCAGTGCTACAGCTCCAAGCAGAATAACCGGTATCATCAAACGTCTCTGAATGCTGACTCTGCTATTCATAATGATTGTTCCTCCCAAACGTCTATTTATCATTCAGCCAATTCATGCAGCTTTTTGTTATTATCTTGCCATCACTTCTTCTGCCATTTTATCCAGCTGCTTTTGCAGGTCTTCGCCTGACGGATTGCCGAGAGCCATATTCGTAGCAAATTCAGTCACCGGGTCCCAGAATTTCCCTCCGACTCTCTGCAGATGAGAATACGCCGACTGCTCAATCAGCGCGGCAATGGCCGGCGACTCCTGTACTTCCAAAGAAGCTGAGGCCTTTATGTCAGACGGTCCCTGCCCGCGCATTTCAAACCGCAGTTTTTGGTTTTCCTCGCTGATAATCCATTCCGCCAGTTTCTGCGCCCAGTCATGATATTTTGAATACGCATTGACACCAATCAGCTTACAGCCGGAAAAAGAAGCCATCTGTATCTTCTTACCGGCACAGGTATATTCCGGCAGCTTTGCAGCGCCCATAGAGTCGCCCCATTCCTGTCCGACTGCAACCGCATTCCATACGCCGCTGACTCCCGCAATCACAGTCTGGTCTTTGACGCCTTCCATAAACATTTCATCCGTCCCGTTTGCAAATCCGGAACTTGCCGAAATATCCAGCATGGCACGTGCTACATCCACACCACGGATTTCACCGTCTTTGGCATTCCATGTACAGTAGTTGGTAATGCCGTCGTCGTTCAGTCCTGCCTTTAATCCCGTATTGCCAAAAAAAGCATACACATACCAGGCAGAAGACCAGTCCATCATAAAAAACTTTTTATGTTCCGCAGCAATTTCCAGTATTCTGTCCAGAGATTTCACATCTTCCTGCGTAAAATAATCTTTGTTGTAATAAAGAAAATACCCGTTATCAGCCGTCAGAGGATATGCATACATCGTACCGCCCGCACAGGCTGCTTCTACTGCCTTTTCAAGATGCTGTGTTTTTATGCTGTCTGCATTTTCTACCGGTTCAAGAGCTCCGGCAGCTGCCAGGGCATTTAGCTGGTCATCCGCAAAAGTAAACACGTCTGCCCCTTCTTCCAGTCCTCCCAAAAGAACGTCTTTGCAATGTGTTTCACCCTGAACTTCATATGTAATATCAAAATCCGCCTGGCCGCTGTATTCTTTTTCAAAGCTGTTTATAATCTGCTCCATCAGCTGTGTATCTTCCTGCGCGCCCCAGACAGTCAGGGTTACTTTCTTATTTTTGCCAGAATTTTCTTTGTCTGAATCTTCTTTGTCTGAACTTTCTTTAACGGAATCTTTTTGGTCCGAATCCTGTGCTGTTACATCACTTAGAAATGCATGCGTATCCGGCTGTTTATCTGCTCCGCATCCAGTCAGCAGCAAGCCAATCGATGCTGACAGAATAAGCCCGCTAAAAATGCTGTTTGTCACTCTCACCATGATGCCATTTCCTTTCTGCTTCATGAAATCTAGCTTTATTTACTGTCTCTTCTTTTATAGCTTCTTTTTTCTGTAACTTCTTTTATTTTTATGACTTCTTTTATTTTTATAACTTCTTTTATGCTTCTTAGTAACCGCGAACGGACTGTTACAGCCGCCTGCGTAAAATATCTTTTATCGTTTTCATCAGCTGATCCACATCAATCGGCTTGGCAATATGGCCGTTCATGCCGGCTTCCAGTGCCAGCTGTCTGTCTTCTTCAAAAGCATTTGCAGTCATTGCCACAATCGGAATACTGGATTTCACCGGATCTTTCAGCGCGCGTATCTGTCTGGATGCCTCATAGCCGTTCATAACCGGCATCTGAATATCCATTAAAACCAGATCATATGTATCGGCCGGCACTTCTTTCATCCGGTTCACCGCTTCTGCACCCTCATTTGCGATATCAAGTGTAAATCCGGCTTCTTCCAGAATCGCTTTTGCAATCTCCTGGTTGATTTCATTATCCTCAGCCAGCAGAAGATGCCTGCCTTCAAACAGTTCTTCCGTCTCATCTTCCTCATCCGTCTCAGTCCTGGCTATAAACGGAGCCGCCAGTATGGTATGCAGATCAGATAAAAAGACCGGTTTCGAGCAAAACGCCGTAACGCCGGCCAGCTTTGCCTCTTCTTCGATATCTGTCCAGTCATATGCTGTCATTATAATAATGGCAGCCGCATCCCCAATTTTTTTACGGATTCTGCGGACAATTTCAATGCCGTTCATATCCGGCATCAGCCAGTCAATGATAAACACGCTGTACGGCTCTTCCTGTTCGACTGCAAATTCTGCCCGGACAACGGCTTCACTTCCCTGGGTTGTAAAATCTGCATGCATGCCGATGAGTGAAAGCATTCTGCTTACACTTGTACACGTATTGATATCGTCGTCTACAATCAGCGCCCGCTGATTTACAAGCTCCTGTACGGTCTCTTCTTTCGGGCTGCTGACTGTACGGAACTGAAAAGCAACGGTAAACTCAGTTCCTTTTCCCTCCTCGCTTTCTACCGAAATCGTTCCGTTCATCATATCTACGATATTTTTGGTAATCGCAAGGCCGAGTCCCGTTCCCTGAATACCACTGATTGTGGAAGTCTGTTCCCGCTCAAACGGTTCAAACAGATGTTCCAGAAATTTTGCACTCATTCCGATACCTGTATCCTTCACCTGGAACTGATACGATGCATAACCTTTCGGCGCGTTTGCAGACTGAATAATGCGCACGCTGACCCTGCCGCCTGGCTTTGTATATTTCATCGCATTGCTTAAAATATTTAAAAGCACCTGATTTAAACGCAGTTTGTCACAGATAATCGTCTCATTGGTAACATCTACTGTATCAATATAAAATTCCAGCTGTTTCGCTTTTACATCCGACTGCACAATTGTTTTTAAGTCATACATAATTTCCGGCAGGCTGGCTTCTTTTTCATCAATGCGTACTTTACCGCTTTCAATACGGCTCATGTCCAGTACATCATTAATCAGGCTTAACAGATGCCTGCTCGATGTCATAATCTTATCCAGATAACTCTGCACCAGCTCCCTGCTTTCGATATGCGACGCTGCAAGGGACGTAAATCCGATAATGGCATTCATCGGCGTACGGATATCATGAGACATATTATTTAAAAATGCTGTCTTTGCATGGCTGGCATTCTGTGCTTCCGCCAGAGCTTCTGCCAGAACCGTCTTTTGCTCCTGTTCCTTTCTGACCACTTCATCAATATTGCGAAATCCAGCCAGTACAAAATCTTCTCCGTCCAGCCCTTTTCTTTTCATTTTTACATAGACAAACTGATAATTATGAATCTCATCGTCAGAAAGCACATGGAAACTCCCGGTATATTCAACGGACTCTCTGAGTCTTTGCCTGACTTCTTTCAGCGCGAGCGCATTCGTCAGCATCTGCTGGTCATCCGGATGAACACGCTGGGTAATATACCGCTGCAGCGCTGATCCATATGAAAATTCTTTTTCGTTATCAAGATTTAATACGGTATTGATATATCCTTTTGATTTTATCACCCTCGCGGACTCTTTTTGCAGGTCTATTGCAAAGACATTGATATAATCACGGCTGAGCGCATCCACAATCGATAGCTGTGCTTCCAGTTCCCTATTGGACTGTTCGGAAGATATCAGCATCTTTTTGTTCCATGCTGCCCTCAGATATAAATATAAAATCGTACCCGCCGCCAGAACCGCTGAAAGGCCCAGCGATACAAGCAGCCCCGGATTCGCTGCCAGATACTGCATCAGTGTCATATCCTTCGGTGTATAGGAAGTATACGCGGTAACCAGCTGGTTCAGCTCATCTTCCGGCATCTGCTGGATACATTTATTCAGTATGGTCACAAGTTCATGGTCACAGCTGTTTCTGACATACATATGAAATTCAAAATTAACTTCATTTACAATGCTGAAATGCAGGGAATCCGTATAGTCATTATTTACAAACAGCTGCGCCGTATAAGTATATACATAAGCGGCATCCACTTCTGCGTCTAGTACAGCCTGCAGCGCCCCTTCTCTTGTTTCGTATTTGATAATCTTGATATCTCCCTGGTCGAGCCGGACATCTCCCTGGGCTTCTGCAATTGATGCTGTTGTAATCTTACCATGAAAGTCCTTCCTTGTCACTTTCGCCATTCCGGCCCGCATATAAGTATTGGTAAGAAATCCCTGCCGGAGTTCTTTTTCTGTCTCCTTATCCGGCGTTCTTTTGTCGATAACCACATCGATGCGCTGATCTGAAGCCAGACTGTTATAATCATCCCTGTCCTGTGGCACTGCCACTTCATACGGCAGCCCCGCGAATTTCATTACCCGGTCAAAATAATCCGGCAGAATCCCTGTTAACTTTCCATCTTCTACATAAGAATACGGTTTCCTGTCTCCCATGGCAGTAACCGTAATTGATTTTTTTCCATCAAGGACATCCTGAATATAAGCCTTCTCACGCTTATTAAATACAAGGGCAGAAGAATAAACAGGCCCGTAATACTTATAAAAAAGTACATTCATCCAGTCCCCCTCATTCATATGCATCTGTTCTATCGCGTAATTGATTTCATCCAGAAGTTTTGTATCTTCTTTTCTTACGATCGCATAAAAATGATCTGATGTGACTGTATCCAGCGTCTTTTCATTTTCCTTTCTCCTTAAATCACTGGATAAGGAAGCATCTACGCTGCCATGCTGCAGGGCATCCTCTAATTCTGCCAGTGTTTCATATTCCTTCAGGCTGAACGAAAATCCTTTTTCCTGCGCAAATGCCACAAGACTTTTTTTCTGGCTGCTTTCCTGCGTGATACCAATCACCATTCCATCATAGGAACTGTAGTCGCCGCTGTGACGCCGCTCATCATCAGCCCGTATAGAAAGAATTATGCTGTTCCTGCCAATTGGAAGCGAATACGCAAACTTTTCGTTTTCATTTTTCGTTTTTTCGATTGGAGTGACTACATCAATTGCGCCAGACTCAAGCATGTCCAGCGTCTCGTTAAAGGATTTATCATATCCTGTAAATTCAAAATTCAAATGTGAGTGTTCTGATACAAAATTTAAAAAATCTATGCCGTATCCGCACAGGTTTCCTTCATCATCTTTCATATGGTATCCGTCAAAATAGAAAATGCCCGCCTTTACAGTCTGGTTTGCAGGCTGGTCTGCTGCCTGCACCTTAGTAATGCTGGATAATATAAGATAAAGGCATAGAAGTATCACCGTGAGCTGACTGAATTTTCTTCTCGTGTGATACCATGAAAATATTCCGCATCGAAAAAGCTTCACACTGCCTGGTATTAAAGTATGCATTCGTCTTTTATTTCCTTTCATTTTTGTGTATTTTTACGCTGTTGTCTTTGTTTTGGGGATGAACAGGGAAATAGCGGCATTTTTTACTATTATATATTAGAATAAAATAAAATTCAATGCAAATTACCAGAGCATATTTTAAAAATACCTCACCGGGTGAGGCATTGCGGATCTCATGATTAAATGGGGAAAGTTTTCCGCAAAGCGGAAAGCACAGACTGCAGAAATGATTTTTCACACGCATTCTAAAGTATCCGAAAAAGACACGTGTAAAAACGGGCTGCCGCATAAAAAAACCTTTCAGGATATCATTAGATATATTTTGTTTATTGCGGCAGCCCTCATTTTAATCTCTTGTTTCTCCCGACAGCACCTTATCAAGCACATCTGCAAGAGGTTCCATTGCATTTAATACTTCCTGATATGTATTCGTCTGTGCGCCTGCTTCTACTAACAGCGATTTTGGAAGATAATGCAGGTTATACCGGTATCCCTTTAGATACACAAACCGGGAAAATCCCGGATAATACTCAGATGCCGCCAGCTGCAGCTGAAACGAAAAAGCCAGATTGTCAGCCAGATTCGGGTTTTGCAGATAGCCGATGTCCCCCTGAGCCGTCGTATGGCTTAATCCATTGAAAAACATAATCGTTGCCGTATCCTTGCCGGCCACCTTTTCTACGAGTCTTGTTCCCTCAGCCACACCGTCCCTGTGCAGGTCTATGATAACCTGAATGCCCGGGTTATTTTTCAGCAGCTGCTCAAGTGCCGGAGCGGCACGCGAATAAGCATTGTCACGGTCCGGAACATCGTATTCGCCTTTGTGATGAAGCACTTTATATCCGTATTTTTCTTCCAGCAGCCTGGCCAGATAAGCGCCAAGTCCGACCACTGACTCAGAGGCATCTTTCGAGTCCGCAAAACGCTCCTGCGAATGCGTATGATAAATCAAAATCTGCGGGCTTTCCTGGCTTTTGCTGATACGCATATCCTTTGCAAGCATCTCCGCCGCATTCAGCTGCCTGCTGTTCGTCGTCGTTGTACTGTCCACACGATAGAAATTCTGAATCAGATAGTCAAAATCATTGAGCTTCTGCCTGGAAAATCTGCGGACCTTTTCCCCCTGCAGCGCTGCGGCCTGCTGGCTTTGCTGTGCTGTCTGCATTTCCTGAACGTCTAACTGTTCACTTTCTGCCTTCTGGTTTTCCTGCAAGAGAAGCTCTTCAGAAATAAAACCGTCTGCGTCAACATAAGACCCGCAGCTGTCGTCCGCTTCTCCAGGCACTCCAAGGCTGCCAAGTGCAGCTTTTATTTCTCCGTCCCTCGTATAACCGTAAATCGGCAGCAGTTCATCCATATTCGCCGCAAGGTATTCATAAATGCTTTTTTCTTCTGACTGCGACGAATCATAAACCAGTACCGGAATGCAGCTGCGGGCTGCCTGATATCCGAGATTTTCCGAAATGGCAGTAACCGCAGCGTCCAGTATTGTATTTTTAGTAATATTTTCCGCATCCATGACATACATACAGGCAGCTGTCAGAATAAACAGGGGAATTGTACCCGCCCACCGCTTTTTATTGTATTTTTTCATATTATAGTTCTTCATACTATGCTTTTTGTGAAATATCATGCTCCATCCTCCTAAACGGCTCTCTCCCAAAGCCGCATCCCGCATAAATCAAAAACGCCGGCAGCGCTTGTCTGTATCATGCAGCCACGCTCTAAACAGTATATGAAAGCAGGCAGAGGATTTATGTCTTTTCCTGATGACAGACTGTTTTAACGGTATGACACAAACTGCCACGCCATTTGAATCTGAGTGCCAGACCGGACAGCGGTGCCTTCATATTCTGTCTCAACATTCTGCTTTCTGCCTTAACACTCTGCTTTCTGCCCTAACACTCTTCTTCCTGCAAAGCGATATTAATTCCTTCCGAGACTGTAAAACTCAGCCGCCTGACAGCCTCATCTACATCCTTGGGCGTTACAAACAGCGTGTTGAGCTGAGGTGTTAAAAGTTCCCTCACCAGCTCGTATTTTTCCATCATATCCAGTTTTTCATAAGAATTGCCGATTCTGCGGATCTGCTCTGCCTGGCTCATTGCTTCCAGCAGATTGTTCATTGTATCAATTACAATCGTCGCCGCATCTACCACCGTAGGAATTCCTATGGCAATCACCGGAATTCCTATGCTCTCACAGTTTAGCGCATGCCTGTGGTTTCCGACGCCTGAACCGGGATTAATGCCTGTATCCGTAATCTGTATCGTCCTGTTTAAACGCCTGGTACTGCGGGCCGCCAGTGCATCAACTGCTATAATGACATCCGGCGACGTTTCTTTTACAATACCGCGTACAATTTCCATAGATTCAATGCCGGTCTGTGCCATAACGCCCGGAACAATACTGCTGACAGACTTATGACAGCTGTCTCCGATGACATATCTGCCGAATTCTTTGATAATATGCCTGGTAATGCACAGGTTATCTACAACTCTCGGCCCCAGGGAGTCCGGCGTCACAGCCCGGTTTCCAAGCCCTGCCACCAGTGTAGTAAATTCCTTTTTCTTAGGAAGCAGCCGTTTTAATACTCTTGAGAGCTGTATGGATATTTCCCTGTGGTATCCTTCATCCTCTTCAATCATATTCGGTGCTTCGAGCGTAACATAATTTCCTTTGGGTTTGCCCATCGCCTTTGCCCCGTTTTCTGTCTCAATAACCACACTGCTGATTAAAATATCCGGCGTCGCCTGCTCTTCATCTAAGCGGACTCCTTTAATTTCTACATTGTCCTCTTCAAACTTTTCCCGCGCCTCCAGCGCTAAATCTGTCCGAACCTGATACATTGCCAAAACCTCTCTAATCTTATTTATGGAAACAGCTTTCCATATCGTATAGTATAAGTTTTTACAAAAAATCTCATTTTATGTATTGACAGACCATTTCAATTATTCTATTATAATTTAGTGTGTTCGTTAAATTGTCCGTGTCCGCATAATGAACACCATTACATTGAATCTTATTGCAAATGGAGGTGTTTCGATTGGCTAATATTAAATCAGCGAAGAAAAGAATTCTTGTAGCAGAAAAAAGAGCTGCCAGAAATAAATCAATCCGTTCCAAAGTAAAGACAGCGATTAAAAAAGTGGATGCTGCGATTGCCGCTAACGACAAAGAATCTGCAGCTGCAGCATTAAGAGCTGCAACAGCAGAGCTGAGCAAAGCGACTACTAAGGGCGTTTATCACAAGAATACTTCTTCCAGAAAGATTTCGAGATTAAGTCAGGCTGTTAATAAAATGTAACAGCACGGACAGGCTGGTTTGAGAATACAGCCTGCTACGGATTTTTCATGGAACGATGACTGCATAGACAATAGTAAGCGACAAAAGCACTGATTCCCTCTTAATCAGTGCTTTTTCTGTATCAATACACGGATGCCGGGCAAAAATCTGTTCCGTTCCAGGGAGGTATTTATGAAAACAATAGACGAAGATATTAAAACCGGACAGTTTAAAAATGTATACCTGCTGTACGGCACAGAAGATTATTTAAAACAGCAGTATAAGCGCAAACTGAAACAGGCGCTGTCAAAACCAGACGACACGATGAATGTCACTTGCAGGGAAGGAGCACATATCAACCCTCTGGAACTGATTGATCTGGCAGAGACAATGCCTTTTTTTGCTGATTACCGGCTGATTGTTGTAGAAGACAGCGGCTTTTTTGAAAGCAGCTGCGATGAGCTGGCCAGTTACCTGCCAGAGCTTCCCGCCTCAACCGTCATGCTGTTTGTAGAATCCAAAATAGACAAGCGCAGCAAAATGTATAAAGCCGCCAGCAAATCCGGCAGCGCCATTGAATTTGGCGAGCAGAAAGAGCCCCTTTTAACCCGCTGGATACTCGGACGCCTGAAAAAAGAGAATAAAAAAATCACACAGTCCGTCTTACAGCTGTTTCTGTCCAAAACAGGAACAGATATGAATATCATCGACAAAGAACTCGAAAAACTCTTATGTTATACACTGCATAAAGAAGTCATAGAAGCAGCCGACGTAGAAGCCATCTGCACAGAACAGGTATCAAACCGGATATTTGACATGGTAAATGCGATTGGAAAACGTGACCAGAAACAGGCACTGTCCCTGTATTATGACCTGCTTTCCTTAAAAGAACCGCCTATGCGGATTTTATATCTGATCATCCGCCAGTTCCGGATTCTGCTGGATTTAAAATCTATGAACCAGAAAGGACTGGATGCAAAGACTATGGCATCCAAAGCCTCTATCCCGCCGTTCGCAGTCAGGCGCTCCCTGGATCAGGCTGCTTCATTTTCCGAAAAAGAACTGCGCCAGGCACTAAATGACGGCGCTGAGCTGGAAACCGCCATCAAAACCGGAAAAATGACAGACCAGATTGCGGCAGAACTGCTGATTATCCGTTACAGCAGCCGAAATGACAGATGACAGCGGCTGAACGCCGGGATATCGGAGAACTATCGTTTCAAAACACCCAAAGGCATCTTCCCTGCTCCGGTGCAAAGGCATAGCTGGCACGCAGCCGCCTGTCCATCTGTCAGCCATCCCGGCGCTTCACACGGACATGAACCGTATCCCCTGGCTGTTTTCCGATTTTCTGCCGGATATCTTTGCGTATGCCGATGATATAACAGACTGATCCGTCTGGATTTTTAACCCCCATATTCACCACGCTTCCGTCATACGGTACTCCATCAAACCGGGCATGTATCTTCGCACGGCCGGCCTGAAACTCTTCCCTCACGTTATAAGGGAATACTGTGTAGGCACCGCCTTTTCCTTCTGCTTCATAAATCAGCGAATCGTATTCATAAACTTTTTCCTGCATTTCTTTTTCTTCCATATGATCATTTCCTCCGATATGTTTAGTGTTTCATATTTTTAATTAAAGTATGAGTGATCCGGACGCCGGGGCGGAGAAACTGTTCCGCCTGCGAACAGAAAAAGGAAAAAGTTTCCACGCCCCGGCGTCCGGCTAATCTATCTCCCCCCTCCCTCCCCAGAAAAGCCCCTGTATCTATCGACGCCAGATAAAGCATAAAACATTCACAGCCCGGAATGCACGCTTTTTCCAAATCCGCATATTCCAGGCTGTGATCAATAAATGTCTTCCTATTTATTTCTGCACACTGATTCTTATTTCTTATTTGTCAGATATTCATGAATACCCTTTGCGGCTGCTTTTCCTGCTCCCATAGCCAGAATAACTGTAGCAGCACCTGTTACAGCATCTCCGCCCGCAAATACGCCTGGTTTGGATGTCTGGCCGTTTTCTTCCTCTGCAGTAATACACTGCCAGCGGTCTGTCTCCAGTCCGTCTGTGGTAGAAGAAATCAGAGGATTCGGTGAAGTACCCAGCGACATAATTACGGTATCGCAGGCAATTTCGTATTCAGATCCCGGTACTTCCACTGGTCTTCTTCTGCCAGATTCATCCGGTTCTCCCAGTTCCATTTTGATAATGCGGATACCTCTGACCCATCCGTTTTCATCCACAAGAATTTCCTGCGGATTCTGCAGCAGGTCAAAAATAATGCCTTCTTCTTTTGCATGATGCACTTCTTCTACTCTGGCCGGAAGCTCTGCCTCGCTTCTGCGGTATACAATATGTACTTCTGCGCCAAGCCGGAGCGCTGTTCTTGCTGCATCCATGGCTACATTGCCGCCGCCGACTACTACTACTTTCTTTCCTTCTGAAATCGGCGTATCATAATCTTTAAAAGATTTCATCAGGTTATTGCGTGTCAGAAATTCGTTTGCAGAAAATACCCCGTTTGCCTGTTCGCCCGGAATGCCCATAAATTTCGGAAGCCCGGCACCTGATCCGATAAAGACTGCTTCGAATCCTTCTTCTTCCATCAGCTCGTCAATGGTAACAGCTTTTCCGATTACAACATTTGATTCTATTTTAACACCTAATGATATTACGTTTTCTACTTCCTTTGCTACTACTCGCTCCTTTGGAAGACGGAATTCCGGGATACCGTATACAAGCACGCCGCCGGCTTCATGCAGAGCCTCAAAAATTGTTACATCGTAACCAAGTCTTGCCAGATCTCCCGCACAGGTCAGTCCTGCCGGGCCGGAGCCGATTACTGCAGCTTTATGCCCGTTTTTTTGCGCAGCCGGCGCAGGTTTTATGCCGTTTTCACACGCCCAGTCAGCCGCAAAACGCTCTAATTTGCCAATCGATACCGGATCGCCCTTAATACCGCGGATACATTTGCCTTCACACTGCGTCTCCTGCGGACAGACACGGCCGCATACAGCTGGAAGCGCTGATGACTCTGCGATTACCTGATAAGATTTTTCGATATTTCCTTCTTTTACCTGCTGGATAAACGCCGGAATATCAATGCCTACCGGACAGCCTTTGACACACTGCGCATTTTTACAGTTTAAGCACCTTGCCGCTTCTTCCATTGCTTCTTCTTTGGAATATCCCAGACACACTTCTTCAAAATTTGCTGCCCGGACTTTTGGTTCCTGTTCTTTGACTGGTACTCTCTTCATTACATCCATTATCTGTCACCTCCGCAATTTCCGCATCCGCCATGGTGGGTATCCCCTTCTTCGAGCTTCAGCATTGCTCTGCCTTCCTGTGTCTTATACTGCTGCTGGCGCTTCATAGCCAGGTCAAAATCAACCAGATGCCCGTCAAATTCCGGCCCGTCCACACATGCAAACTTCACTTTGCCGTCTACAATCAGACGGCATGCGCCGCACATTCCGGTTCCGTCTACCATAATCGGATTCATGGAAACAATCGTCGGTATTTCCAGCTCCTTTGTCAGAATGCAGACAAATTTCATCATAATCATCGGCCCGATTGCTACGCAGTGGTCGTATTTTTTCCCTTCACTGACCAGAGCCTTCAGCTGATCGGTTCCCATTCCGTGAAAACCATATGTACCATCATCTGTTGTGACATACAGATTTGCAGCCACAGCACGCATTTCATCTACGTAAAACAGCAGTTCTTTATTTCTTGCGCCCATGATCACATCACAGTCTATGCCGTGTTCTTTCAGCCATTTTACCTGAGGATAGACCGGAACTGTTCCGACGCCGCCTGCAATAAACACGATGTGTTTCTTCTTTGTTTCTTCCAGGTTCTTTTCCTCGCATATTTCAGATGCACATCCGAGAGGTCCGGCAAAATCACGGAAACTGTCGCCTTCATTTAAATTTTTCATGCGCTCTGTGGAATATCCGACTGTCTGGAATACGATTGTAACCGTCCCTTCCTGCCTGTCATAATCACAGATTGTAAGCGGAATACGCTCACCTTCTTCATCCATTTTAACAATTACAAACTGTCCCGGCAGACACGATTTTGCTACGCGTGGCGCTTTTACAACCATCAGGTAAATCTTATCTGCCAGTAATTCCTTCTTAACGATTGGAAACATCTTGTACCTCCTCATTATTTATCAAATATCCAGAAAGCCTCTGCCGGCCAGACTAGAGCATGTTTATAAATCATTCCCGCAGTCTGCACTCTCTGCTTCGCGAAAACTTCATCCCCTGTTTCATCCGCATAACCCGCTATGCCTCTAACACGCTCAAGCCGGAAGGCTTCAGAATATAGTATTCAGAATGCTTGGATTTATGAAAAATAAACCAGCTCATCTTCTGGTTTTTCAGCCGGCTTTATGGAAACCGGATAAAGCACCGGACCTTTGCCGCGGTATTCCATTGCAAACTCGTGCCTGATTTCTGCAGTAATATCAATCCAGGAGCGGTGCGGTATCGTTTCTGCCTTGTCATACCTGCACTTAAAACCGATAAACTGAATATCTGCCTCACAGCAGGTCATGGCAAAGCGCCCCGGCACAAATACATTTCGTTTCAGTTTCTGCTCCGGACGGTATACAAGCGCTAAAAACCGGACTTTTTTTCCGTCGTATTTTTTCGGATCCTCAGAAGCATCCAGATACCAGATTCCATAGTCTGCATCCGACAGCTCAATGACTTCTGCATCCAGATCAAACGGCAGCTCTTCCATGTCCTGGTCATCAATGGTTCCGTCTTTACGCTCGTAAACAATCTGTGCCCTGCGGTTCAGCGCTTTTACAGTCCTTCTGAATCTGCCTTTTGGCGTATCGTCATCACACCGGTTAAAGATCACCACATCCACAGAAAACAGCTGCTCCATCATCATTGAGCGCATATTTGCCAGATACATTTCAAACGTGCCTGCATCCACAGTTGCTAAAGACTGCACAATCTCCCACCGCTCAGGCAGCGTCATCTCTAAAAGCGGCCCTAATTCCCAGGTACCGTTATATTCCAAAAACACCTGGTCAGGCCGGTATGTTTCATTCAGCTCACAGAGTTTTTCTTCTGTAAGATCAGACTGGTCTTCGATCATTACCAGGTTTCCAGTAATTGTATGGAGCTTTGCCTCATCATACTCTTCATCGCCGTCTTCACAGCAGATAACCAGGCTGCGGGCATCTTTTCCAAATTCATTGTCATACAGCGTTTCATGGATCAGCGATGTTTTGCCGCTGTCCATAAAACCGGTAAATAAATATACTGGGATTTCCTCCATGGGTCACATTCCTTTCCTGAATTGTCCGCGCTGTCATTTTATAACAGATTCCGGCATGTCTTAATTTTATGCCAGTTCAAATAACTGCAGCAGCCTGTCCTGTGCAAGATTGCATCCGATCACGCATAAACGTCCGGTATACTCCGGCTGTCCTTCCCGAAGCTCATACTCACCCGGAACCATATCAAAATAAATCCAGGAACCGTCAGCAGACTCCACCATTCCTTTTGCACGAAGCACCGTACCGTATTCTTCTGTTTCAGAAAGAGCTTTCAAAGCATTTTCAATCACAGATTTTTCATATTTATGCGGTGTTTCCTTTCCCCAGCTGGTAAAGATTTCATCCGCATGATGATGGTGATGTCCATGTGCATGGTCTCCATGATGATGCGTATGGTCATGTCCTTCTTCATGATGCGCATGGCCTTCATGGCTGTGCGCATGCTCTGCATGTTCTTCGTGACCGTGTGCTGCATCATGACAGGAATGCTCGTCATGACTATGTGCTGCATCATGGCAGGAATGCTCCTCATGACCGTGCGATGCATCATGACAGGAATGCTCGTCATGTCCATGCGATGCATCATGGCAGGAATGCTCCTCATGTCCATGCGAATGCTCATGTGCATGCTCTTCGTGGCCGTGTGCATGTGCATGTTCCGCTGCTTCTTTAGCATGACGCGCCTCAGCCAGCAGTTCCATTTCCATGCTGTCACTCTGTTCCATTACTTTTAAGACTGCTTCTCCGCTTATATCATTCCATGGTGTTGTAATAATAGCTGCTTTCTTATTTAAATCCTGTATCTGTTTCACACAAAGTTCCAGCTTCTCCTGAGACACATTCTGGCTTCTGCTCAATACAACTGTAGTAGCAAATTCAATCTGGTTATTGAAAAATTCCCCAAAAGCCTTCATCTGTTTGGATGCTTTTGCCGCATTTACAACTGTTACAAGTGCATTCAGCTTTACATCCTGTTCTTTCTCCAGATCAATAACCGATTTCATAACATCCGATAATTTCCCAACGCCAGACGGCTCGATTAAAATACGGTCCGGATGAAATTTATTCAATACTTCCTTCAGGTTCTTATCAAAATCACCAACTAAAGAACAGCAGATACATCCGGAATTCATCTCCGTAATTTCGATACCTGCGTCTTTTAAAAATCCTCCGTCAATGCCAACTTCACCAAATTCATTCTCAATTAGTACAATTTTCTGCCCCTGGAAAACTTCTTCTATCAGTTTTTTTATAAAAGTAGTTTTTCCAGCGCCTAAAAACCCTGAAATAATATCAATTTTTGTCATGTTAACATCTTCTTTCTTTGCTATAGTTGCCAGACTCCGCTGACGTGTACACATACATATTTAATATATCACATTTGTCTGGCAGTATTCCAGTAAAATTTTTATAAAATCTTTTTTGAAATTATTGATAAGCCGGACGCTGGGAAGAGATACTTTTTCCTTTTTCTGTTCCGCCTGCGAACAGTAAGAAATTCTAAATTTTCTGCTTCAAGGTTATGGCAGCGGACGGACCGGTGCCTGATGCCCTGGCGTTATTTCATGCTTTATGCAGTGGCACTGGCAGGCACCTTTTTGGGCTTCAGGGTTTTCAGCAGCGGCAGACAATGAGCCCCAAATCCTGGATACCAGGCAGAAAATTAAGAATTTCTAACTGTTCTCCGGAGTCACAGAAAAAGGAAAACATTTCTCTGCCTGGCTGATACTGGATGAGCCTATATGTCTGTCCGGATACCGTTTTCCAGACATATTCGAAACACGGAAGGCAGATTTTTATTTTTCCGCAGCCGGACATCAGCCGGCTTTGTGCGCGGTCTGCCAGCATGATGCTTACCCTTCGGCAGCCAGGAAGCGCCGGGCGTCTGCCCTGTAACATGCAGCTGAAAGCCGTGCTTTGCAAGTCTTGAAAACGGAAGCCGGGCATACACGTAAAATTCAGCCGGCTGGATGTGACAGGATAAACGTCATGCTGCGGAACTTCGCTGCACAGCAGGCAGCCGGACAGACACATAAATTCAGCCAGTACCAGCCGGACAGAGACACTTTTTCCTTTTTCTGTGACTCCGGAAAACAGTTAGAAATTCTTAATTTTCTGCCTGATACCCAGGATTTGGGGCACACAGTCTGCCGCTGCCGGAAACCCGGAAGCCCCAAAAGGTGCCTGCCAGTGCCACTGCATAAAGCATGCCGTAACGCCAGGGCATCAGGCACCGGTCCGTCCGCTGCCACAGCCTGGAAGCAGAAAATTTAGAATTTCTTACAGTTCGCAGGCGGAACAGAAAAAGGAAAAAGTATCTCCGCCCGGCGTCCGGCTAATCTCATCCCCCCTCCTCCCCCATACAGAAAAACTGCTGCATTTATCATGCAGCAGTTCCCCCTAAATCTTATTTATAAAGTTCTACTAATCTCTCTAAATGTGTATAACGTTCTTTTGCAGCTTCCTCAGATTCTTTGAACAGTTTCTGTGCTCTTTCTGGGAAGGATCTTGCAAGACGGCTGTAACGTGTCTCGTTGTTCAGGAAATCCTGGTAGCTTCCATCACCTGGCTTAGAAGACAGTGTGAATGGATTCTTTCCTTCTGCCTTTAATGCAGGGTTGAAGGAGAACAGGTTCCAGTATCCAGCTGCAACAGCTTTCTTCATTTCATCCTGGCAGTGGTTCATGCCGCCCTTTACTCCGTGTAATTCACATGGAGCATAGCCGATGATAAGAGACGGGCCATTGTATGCTTCTGCTTCTGCAAGAACTTTAACTGCATGTGCCATGTTTGCACCAAGTGCAATCTGCGCTACATATACATAGCCGTAGCTCATAGCAATATCAGCAAGGCTCTTCTTGCTTACATCTTTGCCGGCAGCTGCGAACTGGCATACTTCACCGATATTTGAAGCCTTGGATGCCTGGCCGCCTGTATTAGAATACATTTCTGTATCAAATACCATAACGTTTACATTCTCGCCAGAAGCAAGTACATGATCTAATCCGCCAAAGCCGATATCATATGCCCATCCGTCACCACCGAAGATCCATACGGATTTCTTAGCAAGGTAATCTTTCTTATCAACTGCTGCAGCAGCATCCGGACATCCGGCAGCAGCGGCTTTTTCTAATTCTGCTACTAATGCTTCTGTTGCAGGTGTGTTTGCTTTTGTATCATCTTTTGTTTCCATAAATTTAGCAAATGCATCTTTTAATGCTGCATCAGCCTTGTCAGACTCTGCACACTTCTTAGCGCTTGCAATTGCCTGGTCACGAAGTACCTGCTGGCCAATCTGCATACCTAAGCCGTGTTCTGCGTTGTCTTCAAATAAGGAGTTTGCCCATGCCGGACCTTTCTTGGAATCCTTATGTACTGTATATGGTGATGTAGCTGCAGGGCCGCCCCAGATAGAAGAGCATCCTGTTGCGTTGGAAATATACATATGTTCGCCAAACAGCTGTGTAATCAGACGTGCATAAGATGTTTCTGCACAGCCTGCACAGGAGCCTGAGAACTCAAGCAGCGGCTGGTTGAACTGAGAACCTTTTACAGTATTGTCAGCCGGCATGCCTGGCTTTTTGCCTACATTTGCTACTAAGTAATCGAATACCGGCTGTTCGTCTGCCTGAGATTCCTGCGGAACCATTTCGATTGCGCCTACCGGACATACTGTGATACATTCGCCGCATCCCATACAGTCTAACGGAGATACGCTCATTGTATACTTGTATTCGCCAGCCTTTGGCTTTGTATCAGCAAGCTTGATATTTCCAGGAGCTGCTTTTACTTCATCATCGCTTAACATAAACGGACGAATGGTAGCGTGTGAACATACAAATGCACACTGGTTACACTGAATACATTTTTCTGCATTCCATGTAGGAACCGTTACAGCAGTACCGCGTTTTTCATAAGCGGAAGCGCCATGTTCGAACTGTCCGTCCGGATTGCCCATAAAAGCAGATACCGGAAGGCTGTCGCCATCCATTAAGGAAATCGGCTCCATTAACTCTTTTACCATCTTAACTGTTTCCGGACGTCCTGTTAATTCAGCCGGAGCCGGATCTGCCTTAGGATTTGACCAGGAAGCAGGAATTTCTACTTTATGTACAGCATCTACACCGGCATCGATTGCCTTGTAGTTCATTTCTACAACAGCGTCACCTTTCTTGCCGTAAGATTTCTTAGCTGCCTGTTTCATAAAGTCAACTGCATCATTAATCGGCATTACGTTTGCCAGTTTAAAGAATGCAGACTGAAGAATCGTATTGGTACGTTTGCCCATACCGATTTCGATTGCTTTGTCAATTGCATTGATTGTATATAACTGAATATTGTTGTCTGCAATATATTTCTTTGCTTCTGCATTTAAATGGTGCTCTAATTCTTCGTCAGACCACTGGCAGTTAATCATAAATACACCGCCCGGTTTTACGTCCTGCACCATCTTAAAGCCTTTATTTACATAAGCAGGGTTGTGGCATGCCACGAAATCTGCCTGGTTGATATAATAAGGGCTTCTGATTGGCTTGTCACCAAAACGCAGATGTGAAATGGTTACACCGCCTGTTTTCTTAGAGTCATACTGGAAGTATGCCTGGATAAATTTATCTGTATGGTCACCGATAATCTTGGTGGAGTTCTTATTTGCACCTACTGTACCGTCGCCGCCAAGACCCCAGAACTTGCATTCTACTGTGCCTTCTGCTGCTGTGATCGGAGCCGGTTTTACTTCCGGAAGGCTTAAGTTTGTAACGTCATCCACAATACCGATTGTGAAACGAGGCTTTGGAGCGTCTTTTTCTAATTCTTTGTATACAGCAAATACAGAAGATGGCGGTGTATCTTTTGAGCCTAAACCGTAACGGCCGCCTGTTAACACAATTGCGTCAAGGCCGGCTTCACGAAGTGTAGCTGCTACGTCTAAGAATAACGGATCTCCTAAGGAGCCAGGCTCTTTTGTTCTGTCAAGAACAGCTACTTTTTTCACTGTCTTTGGAAGCACTTTTGTAAATGCATCCGAAACCCATGGACGATATAAACGTACTTTTACAAGACCTACTTTTTCACCCTTAGCCACTAAATAATCAATAACTTCTTCTGCAACGTCATTAATTGAGCCCATTGCTACGATTACGCGTTCTGCATCCGGCGCACCGTAATAATTGAACAGGTCATAATCCGTACCAAGTTTTTCATTGATTTTAGCCATATATTTGGATACAACTGCCGGCAGTTCATCATAAACAGTATTGCATGCTTCACGATGCTGGAAGAATACGTCACCGTTTTCGTGAGAACCGCGCATAGCCGGATGTTCCGGATTCAGAGCATGGTCACGGAATGCCTTCACTGCGTCCATATTGCACATTTCTTTTAAATCTGCGTAATCCCATGTTTCAATTTTCTGAATTTCATGAGATGTACGGAATCCATCGAAGAAGTTTAAAAACGGAACTTTGCCTTCAATTGTTGCCAGATGCGCAACCGGGCTTAAGTCCATAACTTCCTGCGGGTTTGTCTCACATAACATAGCAAAACCAGTCTGACGGCATGCATAAACGTCACTATGATCGCCGAAAATATTTAAAGACTGTGTAGAAACCGTACGTGCAGATACATCAAATACGCATGGAAGCTGTTCGCCAGCAATTTTGTACATATTCGGAATCATCAGCAAAAGACCCTGGGATGCCGTAAAGGTCGTTGTCAGAGCGCCGGCAGCAAGAGAACCATGCACTGCACCTGCAGCACCTGCTTCTGATTCCATTTCTACTACCTTAACCTGATTTCCGAAAATGTTGTCCTGTCCTGCTGCAGACCACTGGTCAACGGTGTCTGCCATCGGGCTGGATGGGGTGATCGGGTAAATAGCTGCAACTTCCGTATACGCATATGCTACATGAGCTGCTGCTGTATTACCGTCCATAGATTTTTTTGCTCTAGGCATTATTGATATCCTCCTTCTTTCTTTCGTCGCAATACGACTTTATGCAATAATTTTATCATTTAATTTGTCGATTGTAAAGATTGTTAGTTGTACAAATCGGGGTGCAATCTGCTAAATTTTAAAGTAAAAGACGGTCAAACTGCACAAAAGCGGGTTTGAAGAGCCTGTACAGCTTGGATAAGATATATTATGCAGAAGTTTAAATGCGTATGACAGTTTTCTGAACAGACTGATTCTCATTTCACCCGCTGGATTTGTATACAGCCGGTTTTGTATAGCGAAACTGCAATTCTTTTTTCTTGAAATTATACCTGTTTTATGTATAATAGTAGAAGCGACTGACAATCAATAATTTAGAATTAGAATGAGGGTTAAAATATGATAAGTGCAAACAATGTCACACTAAGGGCTGGCAAAAAAGCCCTGTTTGAGGATGTCAATATCAAATTTACCGAAGGAAACTGCTATGGGCTGATTGGTGCGAACGGTGCCGGAAAATCTACCTTTTTAAAAATTTTATCCGGCGAGCTGGAACCGTCCAGCGGCAGTGTTGCGCTCACAAGCGGACAGCGCCTTTCTTTTTTGAAACAGGATCATTTCCAGTATGACGAATTCAGCGTCTTAGATACTGTCATTATGGGCAACCAGAGGCTTTACGACATTATGAAGGAAAAAGACGCTATTTATGCAAAAGAAGACTTCACAGATGAAGACGGCATCCGTGCCAGCGAATTAGAAGCTGAATTTGCTGAAATGGACGGCTGGAATGCAGAAGCGGATGCTGCTTCTTTATTAAACGGACTTGGAATACCGCCAGAAGAGCACAGTGCTGTTATGAAGACGCTGCAGGGATCTTTAAAAGTAAAGATTCTGCTGGCCCAGGCTTTATTCGGAAACCCGGATATCCTGCTTTTGGACGAGCCGACCAACCACCTGGATTTAGATGCCATTGCGTGGCTCGAAGAATTTTTGATCAATTTTGAAAATACAGTGATCGTCGTATCCCATGACCGTTATTTCCTGAACAAAGTCTGCACGCATACAGCTGATATCGACTACGGCAAAATCCAGCTCTATGCAGGAAATTATGATTTCTGGTATGAATCCAGCCAGCTTTTAATTAAGCAGATGAAGGAAGCCAATAAAAAGAAAGAAGAAAAAATCAAGGAATTACAGGAATTTATTTCACGGTTCTCCGCGAATGCTTCCAAATCCAAACAGGCTACATCCAGAAAACGTGCGCTGGAAAAAATCCAGCTTGATGAAATCAAGCCTTCCAGCCGCAAATACCCTTATATCGATTTTCGTCCTGAACGCGAAATCGGCAACGAAGTACTCACTGTGGACGGTCTTTGCAAAACAATTGACGGTGAAAAAGTATTAGACCATGTTTCTTTTGTTATGGGACATGACGATAAAATTGCATTTGCAGGCAGCAACGAGCTGGCCAAAACAACGCTGTTTCAGATTCTTGCCGGGGAAATGGAGCCGGATGAGGGAAATTACAAATGGGGCGTTACGACAAGCCAGTCTTATTTCCCAAAAGATAATACAAAAATATTTGATACAGACCTTTCGATTACTGAATGGCTGACCCAGTTTTCAGAAATCAAAGATGCCACTTATGTCAGAGGCTTTTTAGGCCGTATGCTGTTTGCAGGAGAAGACGGCATTAAGAAAATGAAGGTATTATCCGGTGGTGAAAAAGTGCGTGTACTCCTCTCCCGCATGATGATTGAAAATTCGAATGTCCTGATTTTTGACGAACCGACCGACCACCTGGATATGGAAGCAATCACTGCACTAAACAACGGCATGATCAAATTCCCGGGCACTATTCTTTTTGCCTGCAGAGATCATCAGGTCGTACAGACAACGGCAAACCGTATTATTGAATTTATGCCGGATGGAACGATTGTAGATAAAGTAACAACCTATGATGAATATCTTGAAAATGACGAAATGGCAAGAAAACGCCAGGTTTATTCGATGTCTGAAAGTGATGAGGCTGATAATTAGTACTGCCGGTATTTAAATATTGCCGGAGATGACGGCCAGTATACATTTCTGCCGGAAATTTTTAGCATCATTTAAATAAACATTCTGCCGGGCAGAGCCGCTTTCCCTCTGTTATGAGTAAGAAGCAGTCACTGTCCGGCAGGATAAGCTGTACCATATACCGCTTTCAGCTCTTTTTATTCAGCCTTCAGCGCGCGCATGGAATTTAAAATCGCAATGACTGAAACACCTACATCCGCAAACACAGCTTCCCACATACCGGCCGCACCGAAAGCGCCAAGAGCAAGTACGAGTGCTTTTACGCCAAGTGCAAATACAATATTCTGTTTTACAATTCTCACCGTCTTTCTGGAAATACGCACAATAGCTGCGATCTTTCTGATATCATCGTCCATCAGCACGATATCGGCAGCTTCAATCGCTGCATCCGAACCCATGCTTCCCATTGCGATTCCTATATCCGCCCTTGTAAGCACCGGGGCATCATTAATGCCGTCGCCTGCAAATGCCAGACGTTCTTTTTTACCCTGTACTTTCAGCAGATTTTCCACGCATGTCACTTTATCTGCCGGCAGAAGCTGTGCATGCACTTCGTCGATTCCCAGCTCCTTAGCAGCTGACTGTGCCACACTGCATCTGTCCCCGGTCAGCATAACAGTCTTTCTGACGCCGGTCCGTTTCATATCGCTCAGCGCATCTTTCGCACCGTCTTTCATAGTATCCGAAATTACAACTGAACCAAGAAATCTGCCGTCAGCTGCCGCATAAATAACTGTCCCGGCACTGTCACATGGTTTATATGCTGCCTGTTCTTTCTGCATCAGTTTTTCATTGCCAAGAAGCACCCTGCGGCCATCCACGCTGACACAGATGCCATGTCCTGCGATTTCTTCTGCTTCTTTGACCCGGCCGGTATCCAGAGATTTCCCATACATTTCAGTAAATGCTTCTTTTACAGACACTGCAATCGGATGATCCGAATAGCTTTCTCCAAGCGCCGCTATTTCTAACAGTTCTTCTTCTCCCCTGCTTTTTTCCGGCAGGATTTCAGTCACCTTAAATTCCCCTTTTGTCAGTGTTCCGGTCTTGTCAAATACAATCGTAGTCACTTCAGACATCGCTTCCAGATAATTGCTGCCTTTCACAAGAACACCGATTCTGGATGCTGCTCCAATCCCGCCAAAGAATCCTAACGGCACAGAAATCACCAGTGCGCACGGACAGGAAATCACAAGGAAAATACAGGCCCTCTGCATCCATTCAGCCCATCCGCCTCCCAAAACAAGCGGCGGAAGCATCGCTAATATAACTGCCGCAATTGTGACAGCCGGCGTATAGTATTTTGCAAAACGGGTGATAAAATTCTCCGTCTTTGCTTTCTGGCTGGAAGCATTTTCCACCAGTTCCAGAATTTTGGCTACAGTCGAATCTTCAAATTCTTTTGTAACCCGCACTTTCAATGTTCCGCTTCCATTCACACAGCCGCTGATAATTTCATCGCCTGCAGCCGCTTTGCGCGGTACATTCTCTCCGGTCAGTGCTTTTGTATCAATAAAAGATTCCCCTTCTGTCACAATTCCGTCTAAAGGAACGCGTTCACCAGGTTTTATTACAATCGTGCTTCCTATTTCCACATCATCCGGGTCTGTCTGTACCAGCTGCCCGTCCTGCTCAAGATTCGCATATTCCGGGCAGATGTCCATTAAATCCGAAATAGACTGGCGTGATTTTCCAACTGCATAGCTTTGAAACAGTTCTCCTACCTGGTAAAACAGCATCACCGCAACAGCCTCTTCATATTCCTGTACGCCAAAAGCGCCAAACGTCGCCAGCATCATCAGAAAATTTTCATCAAAAACCTGCCCATGTCTGATATTGCGAAACGCCTTATATATAATATCATAGCCTGCCGCAAGGTACGGGATTACGTACAGCAGAAACACAGCCGGAACTGAAAACGGTTCCGGCAGCCCTGTGTGTTCGCAGATAAGAAGCGCTGCAAATATAGCAGATGCCGCAATGATACGATAAAGCATTGTTTTTTGTTTTTTAGTCATAGAAACGCTCCTGTCTGATTCCTAAACTATTGGTTTTTACATTCCAGCGGTCACATCAGGATCTGACAGTCCGGTTCTACCTTTGCACATACACTGACGACCTGTTTCATAATCTCGTCAAACTTTTCATCGTCTGCATCTATTGTCATTTTCTGCATCATAAAACTTACTGAAGCATCATGAACCCCTGGCAGTTTTTTTATCGCTTCCTCCATTTTTGCTGCACAGTTTGCACAGTCTAAGTCCTGTAATTTAAATTTCTTTTTCATACTGATTACCTGTTCCTTTCCCAATTTTATGATTCATTTATCCTGATTTCACTTTTAAAATTCTGCTTTTTGAAATCTATGCTTTCATCACTTTTTCCGACTTCTATAATTTAATTTCCATATTTAATTTCTGTTTTTTTCGAAACCTGATCCCTTTTTTCCAGGTTTCTTTTTTCGGCTTTACGCGTTTTAACCCCTTCTGCTATTCTTCGATATGCTCCCGGCCCTGGTCAATAATCGTTCTTACATGGCTGTCTGCCAGAGAATAAATAACAGATTTTCCTTCCCTCCTGCTTTTTACAAGTTTAGAATTTTTTAAAATCTTCAGCTGATGGGAAATGGCTGACTGGGTCATATGCAGAGCCTCTGCCAGGTCACAGACACATACTTCCGCCTCAAACAGCACAAATAAAATCCTTATTCTGGTAGAATCTCCAAATACTTTAAAAAGCTCTGCCAGATCATAAAGTTCTTCTTCCGGCGGCATCTGCGCACTGACGGTCTGTATGAGTTCTTCGTGTATTTCTGTTGTTTCACAGCATTCCAATTCTTTATCAGGCAATATTCATCCTCCTTTGTCTGTTCTACGCTTTTTCATATGAGCAATTGTTCATATGAACATAATATCTTACTCTGTATGTATTGTCAATATATTTTTTCTATAATTTATATATGATCCGAACGCCGGGCGGAGAAACTTTTTCCGCCCGGCTGGTTACTGGCTGAATTTTCATGTATCTGTCTGGCATAAGTCTGGACGGACTGCAGTACAAAGCCGGCTGGCTGCGATACGAAAGTATGTTTCAGAATTCTACGCAGCTGTTTCATTTGCCGAAAAACAGAATGCTGATTTTTAAAACAGTACCATTCATGGGGTTACATGCTGTAGCAGATACTGAGGGTAATATGTCACGAATAATTACAGCATATTTTCCAAATGCTGATAAATTTCATGATGATTTGAAAACCAGAAAGGAGCGTTGATCATGGCTTGTATGAGTTGCAAATATGGAGAAATGCAGGAATCAGTTACAACATATTTTACACAATTAAATCATTGTTATATTATTATAGAAAATGTTCCATGTTTGAAATGCAGCCAATGCGGAGAAGAATTTTTGACTTCTTCTGTTGCAGAAAGATTGACGGTATTTTGGATAATATAGAAAAAATTGCAGGAAAAATCTTTATTTTGGATTATATAAAAGCTGCTTAATCCTGTATCCGTCTCAAAGTACCCGTCTGTCAGATAAAAGAAGAAGATGCTGTCGCATTAAGAAATATGATACAAGATATAGCTGGTTTAAATCGTTCTTTTATACTATATCTTGTATATATTTTGCTTAATGCGACAGCCCCTTTTGGAGTATTGTATCAATCATGCGCCACAGCGCTGCCGTTCTAAATGTCTTCTACTTCCCCCTTAAGATTTTCTGCCATTACCTGCACACTTGCAGTCTGCGCCGCAATCTCCTGCGAATTGGCAGCAATCGTGGATACACGGTCGTTCATATGATTAATGCTTTCGATCAGCTTTTTAATCGAATCCACGCTGGCATCTACTTTTGGTATAGTTTCTTCTGCCCTCTGGTTATCTTTTTCAAGCAGCATCTTAATGGATGCCGACAGGTTACGGATTTCCTCAGCCACAACAGCAAATCCGCGTCCCTGCTCGCCGGCACGTGCCGCTTCAATGGATGCATTCAGCGAAAGCAGGTTTGTTTTGTTCGCAATGTTTACAATATTTTCACTTGTATTTTTATAAATATCTATAAAATTCAAAATACTTGCAAGAGAGTCTTCCAGGCTGTAACAGAAATTTGAAATATCTGTAAGTTTTCCGGCTAAATCTGATGCTTCATTTGCCGAGGCTTCATTTGCGTCATTCAGCTCTGCAACTGCATTCGACAGTGTTGTAAACTGTCCCTTAATGGCACCGATACGGTTCTCTTTGTTTTCACTCTCCAGTTTCTGCTGTTCGTTCACCCGCTCTAAGTTCTGCCGCTCGAGTTCTGCGAGTTCTTTTATATAATGAATACAGTTTTCTTTTGCATTGACCCCGTTAAAGATCGCACGTGCCATGTCTTTACAGGTTTCATATCCGCAGGCGCTGCAGTTAATGACCTGTTTTTTCTGCGTATCCTTGTTCATGCTTAAATAAACCTGGTTCAGCTGGTCTTTCGAAGGTTCTTTTACCTGAACGGTTTTAGACGAATCGTATTTCCGCATAAAATCAGAAAGATTCAGTCCGCTGAAAGCTTCCATTAGATTTTTAAGCCGCTGGCTCTGCGGGATCTGCTCTGTCCATGGATTTTTGTTTTTCTTTTTTAAAGGCCCCCGTTTTTTGATCTCTCCTTTATCAATATCGCGCATCCTGCTCAGTGTTAACAGCACATCATCTGTATTTTTGTCAGGATCTGCAGCCGGACCGTAAATACAGCCTTTGCTGCAGTTTAGAATATCGACCATAAGCGGAAGCTCCGCTTTATTGTTTACCCGCTTTAGATATTCTTCCAGATAACGGTAGGCTTCCTGCTCCCCTTCGACCTGGCGGATGACCTGGCCTTTGCCCAGAAAGTGCTCCACATTTTCCCGGAGACCGCCCGGCATCGGATACAGAGAACCCATGCCGTATTCTAACTCGTCTGTATATTCCGGACAGGAAGAATACGCGCCCTTTATATACTGCATTAATTTTAAAAAAGTCACATTGTACTTTACATAGCCTTTGTTATTTGCATCTGTAATTTCATTTTTTTTGGCCACACACGGGCTGATAAATGCAAGGTCGTCTGTGATTTTTAAATATTTTTTTATGTAAATTGCCATGCACATCATCGGGCTTTGAACCGGCATCATGCGGGGAATTAATTCCGGGATATATTTTTCCACATAATCTACAACTGCCGGACACGGCTGGCTGATGCCGCCCACGAAATTATGCTCTGTAATATATTTTAAATAGCCCCATGTCGTAATATCTGCGCCAAAAGATACACTGTAAATATGTCTGACACCTAAGGATTTTAAATAGCCGAGCACACGCTTATACTCTCCCGGATAATTTGCCAGAAACGCCGGCGCTATAATTACCGATAATTTCTTTCCGCTTTTCAAATCTGCAAAGAACGAGTCTGTATCATCATGAAATGTCCTGGCTCCATGACCACAGGCCTTTATACAGGCACCGCAGGCTACACAGCTTTGCGGGTTGACCAGGATCTGATTATCCTGTGCAATATTGGATACAAGTGTCGGACATACCCGCACACACTTATTACAGCCTGTACAGTCTTCATTTGTATAAATCAGCATGCCCTCTGTATTTCGCAGTTCATTCATGTCTTTCATTTTAAAATCTCTCCTTATTAGATTTTATGCATTCCCAAATGCTGACAGCTCTTCACTGTAATCGGCACAATTCTATCTGAATATATTTATTTTAACAGATTCTGCTTCAAAATAAAATATAATATATTAACCATTTTATTTATTTTTAACGAAGCTTTTATAAATCACGCAATACAGGCATCTGCTGGACCGGCGGATGAAAAATACATAAACAGCAGAAAAAACATGGAGCTGCCACATGAAACAATATGTTTTGCTTCGTGCGGCGGCTCCATGCTTCGAGGGTTATTTACTATTCATTTTAAACTATTCATACGGATCAAATACTTTAAACGATACACGGCCGTCTTTTTTCTTATAAGAATCCATAACCAGCATCCACAGCTGGTGAAATTTATCCAGCAGCACGGCGTTTGCGTCTACAATATATGGAGAAAGAATTCCGACATCAAAATACCGGACATTTAACGGCGGCATAAAAATCAGGTTGTCAGACCGGACCTGTCCGCCACAGCGTTTGATATGTTCGTAAGTGATCATCAGGTGATCTTTGCCGCGGAATTTGCAATAGAATGAAATAAAGCATTCATCTACAATCCATTCTTTTTCATCCTCTGTCAGACGGTGCTTGACTTCGTCAGAAAGCCCGTCCGTAGACTGCAGCTCAATCTGCCAGTTTATACGGCCTTTTTTTGTCTCCTGAATCAGTTCTTCCAGTGTGCTCGCAAGTATTGCAGGTTTCATAAAAACCTCCTGTGTAATAAAATAAATGAACCCGTAACGGATTCATAAAAGAAAGCCAATAGGGGGACTCGAACCCCCGGCCCACGCATTACGAATGCGTTGCTCTACCAGCTGAGCCATATTGGCATTATGAAATTCATCTGCCGCCTGTTTTTTGCGACTTAATCAGTCTATCATATATAAAAAAAAATAGCAAGTGTTTTTTCAAAAAATAACCAAAAAAATATATTGACTTTTTTCTTCTTATCCAGCATAATAATCATTGCTTGTTTAGAATTATTAAACACAAAATACATTATTATATTTACACAAAAACCCAGAATACGGGGCTGCCGCACCAGGCAAAGCATGTACAGGATATAGCATAAAACAATTTAAACCAGCTATATCCCGAATCATTTTCTTAATGCGGCATATTCCCCTGCATACTGCTTTAGGAGGCTGTTTATGGATATCGGACACCGCATGAAAGAGCTGCGCATCCAGTACGGACTTACCCAGCAGGAACTAGCCGACCGTTCCGAACTTTCCAAAGGCTTTATTTCACAGCTGGAACGCGGCCTGACCACTCCTTCTATAGGAACGCTGCTGGACATTATCCAGTGCCTTGGCACTACGCCGGCTGAATTTTTTACGGATGATGAACCGGAACAGATTGTATTTTCACCGGAAGATTATTTTGAAAAAAACTACAAAAAGCGAAAATGCCGGATTGAATGGCTGATTCCAAATGCACAGAAAAATACAATGGAACCTGTGCTTTTAACATTAGCCCCCGGAGGCAAATCCGAAACACTTGCGCCAAAAGAAAGCGAAGAATTCGGGTATATATTAAAAGGAAGCGTCCGGCTTCACTACGGCACACGGACATATATTGTCCACGAAGGCGAATCCTTTTATTTTACGGCAGCAAAAAAGCATTATATCGAGGCCTGCCAGGAAGAAGCATCGTTAATCTGGATCAGCAATCCGCCATGCTTTTAACCTGCTGCAATACTTTACCGCATGATTTTAATTTTGGAGGTCCTGCATATGGAAAAAGAACTGATTAAGCTGCAACACATTTCTAAATCCTACGATGGAGCAGTCATTTTAGATGATCTGAACCTGACTATACACGAAAATGAATTCGTTACACTGCTTGGTCCGTCCGGGTGCGGCAAGACAACAACCCTGCGTCTGATTGGAGGATTTGAAACGCCGGATGAAGGCCGGATTATTTTTGACGGCACAGATATCACCTGCCTTCCTCCGAATGAGCGCAAACTGAATACAGTATTTCAAAAATACGCGCTGTTCGGGCATATGACAATCGCTGAAAATATTGCTTTCGGACTGAAAATCAGCAAAAAAAGCAGAGAATATATCCAGGACAAAATCAAATATGCGCTGAAACTGGTAAATCTGGATGGTTTTGAAAACCGCAGCGTCGATTCCCTAAGCGGCGGACAGCAGCAGCGGATTGCCATTGCCCGCGCAATTGTAAATGAGCCGAAAGTACTGCTCCTAGACGAGCCGCTTGGCGCGCTGGATTTGAAAATGCGTCAGGATATGCAGTATGAGCTGATCCGGCTGAAAAATGAACTAGGCATTACTTTTATATATGTTACCCATGACCAGGAAGAAGCGCTTACGATGTCAGATACGATTGTCGTTATGAATCAGGGATATATCCAGCAGATCGGCACACCGGAAGATATTTACAATGAGCCTGTCAATGCATTTGTAGCGGATTTTATCGGAGACAGCAATATTATTGACGGCATTATGGTACGGGATAAGCTGGTACGCGTTTTAGACGCAGACTTAGAATGTGTCGACACCGGATTTGGCACAAACCGCCCTGTAGATGTCGTCATCCGCCCGGAAGACCTGATTATTACGGACCCTGCTGACGGTTTTTTTAAAGGCGAGATAACGTCTGTTATATTCAAAGGCGTTCATTATGAGATCGAAGTCCTTGCAGGCGGCTATGAATGGCTGGTGCATACGACTGAATATCACGAACCCGGCAGGCAGGCAGGCCTTCGTGTAATTCCTTTTAATATCCAGATTATGAATAAACCGGAATCAAACGACGAAAGGATGGTGGAACTGGATGCGTAGATTTTCAAAACAGCTGCTGGCAGGCCCTTATATAGTCTGGATGGCAGGATTTATTCTGCTTCCGCTGCTGTTAATTGTATATTATGCATTTACAAATTCGGCAGGAAGTTTTACAATAGCAAATGTAAGCTCCATTTTTCATAAAGTCCATATGAAATCTCTGTGGCTGTCTGTGAAAATTGCATTACAGTGTACGGTCATATGCCTGCTGCTGTCCTATCCGCTGGCAATGATTTTAAATAAGCTTAACATAAAGCACCAGAATTTTATTGTGTTTATTTTTATTCTCCCGATGTGGATGAACTTTTTACTGCGTATTTTAGCCTGGCAGCTGCTGTTATCCAATAACGGCATTATCAATGCCATACTGGATTTTTTTCATCTGCCGAATGTGGCTATTTTAAACACTCCTGCTGCTGTCTTATTCGGAATGGTATATGATTTCCTTCCGTTTATGATTCTGCCGATTTATAATGCGATGTCAAGAATCCGCAAAGATATCATAGAAGCGGCACAGGATTTAGGCGCGAAAAACTTCGTTATTTTCCGCCGGATTATATTTCCGCTTACGCTGTCCGGTGTCATGAGCGGCATTATCATGGTTTTTGTGCCGGCTTTAACCTCTTTTGCTATTTCTAACCTGCTTGGAGGCGGCAAAGTACTGCTGATTGGAAATATTATCGAGGCTGATTTTATGCAGTTTTTCAACTGGAATCTGGGAGCCGGGCTGTCGTTAGTGCTTATGGTCTTTGTCATTGCCAGCATGGCTGTAATGAACAGATATTCTGATGATGCGGGAGGAGCTGCTGTATGGTAAAAAAAGGTCTGGAACGTATTTATTTAATACTGATTTTTTTATTCCTGTATCTTCCGATTGCCGTATTAATCGTCCTGTCTTTTAACGACTCGAAATCAAGAGTTATGTGGGGCGGCTTTACTTTAAAATGGTATCGGGAGCTTTTTAACAGCAGCATGATTACAGATGCATTCAGGACAACTATAATTGTTACGCTGGCTGCTTCTATACTGGCGACGCTGCTTGGCACAATGGCCGCAATCGGCATTCATGCAATGAAAAAAAGAAACCGTGCCATTATGCTCGGGGCCACAAATATACCTCTGTTAAACGCCGATATTGTAACCGGCATTTCCATGATGCTGATTTTTGTGCGTTTTACAAGCCTCGGCCTTCATACGGTACTGATTGCACACATTACATTCAATATTCCATATGTGATTTTGAATGTGCTGCCAAAGCTGAACCAGACAAGCGCTTCTGCATATGAAGCAGCCCTGGATTTGGGCGCAAAGCCGGTATATGCATTTTTTAAAATCGTATGGCCCCAGATTACGCCTGGCGTGCTTTCCGGATTTTTAATGTCCGTTACGATGTCACTGGATGATTTCAGCATTACGTATTTCACAAAAGGTGCCGGTGTCAACACGCTTTCGACCATGATTTACACCGAACTTCGCAAGGGAATTATGCCGCAGATGTATGCATTATCCACGATTTTATTTTTAATCGCCTTTGTACTTCTGCTGCTGATTAATTTCCGCTCAAGCCGTGCTGCAGAGCAGGACAAAATTCGATTCTGAAAGGACTAAACGCCATGAAACAATGGAGATCTTCACTTCTGTTTGCTGCTGCATGCTGTACCTTTTTTTTCTCAGGATGCGGCGCAAAGAACGACCCGGATACCGTAACTATTCTAAACTACGGTAAATATTTTGAACCCGGACTGCTTGACCAGTTCGAAGAAGAGACCGGGCTTACGGTCAAATACGAAGAATACGAAAGCCCGGAAGAAATGTACGCAAAATATAAGGCCGGCTCGATTCATTATGATGTCGCCTGCACATCAGACTACATCATACAAAAACTGCATCAGGAAGGCGAAACACTGGAAATTGATTTCAGCAATATACCGGAATATTCCAATATCGACCCGAAATATTTAAACTACTGCAAAAATTTTGACCCGGAAAATAATTTTACGATTCCTTATTTTTTCGGAACTGTCGGAATTTTGTACAATACCACAATGGTAGATCCCGCTGAAACAGATACATGGAAGGTATTATGGGACAAAAAATATGAAGGGCAGATTATTATGGAAAACAGTGTCCGCGATACTTACATGGCAGCCCAGAAGCTGCTCGGCGCTTCCTGTAATACGACAGACCGTGACATCTTAGACCGCTCGCTGGATCTTTTGCTGGAACAAAAACCGCTCGTTTATTCCTATCTGAGCGACGAAACCGCTGACTGGATGGCTGCCGGAAACGCTGCGCTTGCAGAAGTGTATTCCGGAGAAGCGGCTTATGCGCAGAGCCTGAATGAGGATCTGGCTTTTACTGTCCCAAAAGAAGGTTCTAATATGTGGGTAGATGCCTGGTTTATCCCAAGAACCTGCAAAAACAAAGAAAATGCAGAATTATTTTTGAATTATTTATGCCGTCCGGATGTTGCAATGGAAAACTTTGATTATGTTTATTATGCAACTCCAAACAAGGCTGTTTTTGACCAGCTTGATGAAGAAACGCAGAATGACAAAACCATTTTTCCAGACGATGAAACATTAAATAACTGTGAGTTTTTTCAGCCGCTGGATGAGATTACAACAAATTATTATACGGAATTGTGGGAAGCACTAAAAGCATACTAAACAGCTGCTGTTTCAGACCCAAAAGCATGTTTTTAGTACCGCAGCCCTCAGAAATTAACAAAAAGAGGCATGAAAGAAATGAAGAATAAACCCAATAAAAAAATCAGACATCTTGGAAACAAAGTAAACCTCGCAGTCGGATTTCTTTTGATTTTAAGCATGGCAGTTGTCGTAAGCATCTGCATTTCCATGTTCTATAACCTCACCATGGATCTGCTGCGCAGACAGTGCAATTATGCCGCAAACATGCTGGCCTATGAACTCGACGGCTATGTTGGGCCTCCCGATAAAAACATTGTACTGGATGAACTGAAAGAAAACCTCGGCTGTGAATTCACCATTTTTGATGGAAATATCCGCACCTATACGACGATTATGCAAGACGGAGAGCGTGCCGTCGGCACAAAACTGTCAGATGAGATTGCATCTATCGTACTGGAGCAGGGAAAACCCTATACCGGCAACGCATCCATAATGGGTGTCAGGCATTTATGCTCTTATATGCCGACTAAGGATGAAAATGGTGAGATAAACGGCCTGATTTTTGCAGGTATTTCTACACATAACGCTTATGCCCAGGTCAACCGCACGGTAACTGCCTCTATTGCGGCCGGAATTGTCATGGTCATTGTAAGCATTCTATTTATGACTGTATTTATCCGCCAGAAAGTATCAAAGCCGCTTTCAAAGCTGACAGATCTTGCACATACTATGGAACAGGGAAAACTCGGGCTTGGAGAAAGCCAGGATCTGACGGCACATATTCATTCCAACGACGAAATCGGTCTGCTGGCAGATATTTTTGAGCATACTATCCACCGTTTAAAGGGTTACATTGGCGAAATATCCACCGTATTAGAATCCATTTCGGACGGCAACCTGACAATCAGCACCACTCAGGATTATGCAGGCGATTTTGCCTCGATTAAACACTCACTGGACGGTATACTCAACAGGCTCAACACTACGATATCATCCATCGTAGACAGTTCAGAACATGTTTCCAGCGGATCCAGGCAGATGGCTTCCGGCGCCCAGGCACTCAGCCAGGGAGCGCTCGAACAGGCCAGCGCTGTAGATGACCTGGAAAAAACAGTACGTGACATCTCCAGACATGTAGATGAAACTGCTTCCAATGCAAACCAGGCCAGCCATGATGTAGACAATGTAGGCAGCCAGCTGTATGAAAGCAACCAGAAGATGCAGGAAATGATACACGCCATGGAAGAAATCAACGACAGCTCCAGTGAAATCGGAAAAATCATCAAGACGATTGAAACAATTGCCTCACAGACAAATATCCTTGCACTGAACGCTTCTGTAGAGGCTTCCCGGGCAGGAGAATCCGGCAAAGGCTTCGCTGTCGTTGCAGAAGAGGTACGCGAACTGGCAAGGCAGAGCGCTGCAGCTTCCAAAACAACCTCTGACCTCATAGAACGCTCTATGACAGCTGTCGGATACGGTTCAAAAATTGCAAACGAGACCGCTACACAATTAGGAACCGCCGTCTCAGGCGTCAGCGAAATTATAGAAACAACAAATGTCATTGCTGAAGCATCCCGTACACAGGCAGACCATATCGCACAGGTACAGGAACGTCTCAGCCAGATTTCACAGGTTGTACAGACGAACTCGGCAACCGCTCAGGAAAGTGCAGCAACAAGCGAACAGCTCCGCTCTCAGGCAAATCTGCTCAAGAGACTTGTCAGCATGTTCCGCGTCAAAATGTAAGCTGCTGTTACTGACAGTTACACCTGCTTTTAAGCCCCTGCTGCAGCACTGAAAAACAGTTCAGAAATGCAGCGGGGATTTCGCATTTTCTGCCGGAAACTGCCGTCAGGTGTAATTCGATAAAAACTGCTTGCATTTTCCTACAAAACGTGTTAAAGTAAAATCACGCAATGTCATTCGGTCATATCTGCGTAGATTTTCTTTATCCGGACACTTGTTCTGTTTCCTCTGGTACTTTCTTTCTTCTCGTATCTGCAGCCAGTGGCAGGCAGACAGTTTCTATATTTCCCACATCACTTTTATATATGGAGGAATTCAATCTTATGACTTATGAAGAATTTAAAACCGTAATTGCCAGACAAGTTGAACAGATGCTCCCGCAAGGTGCATCCCTGAAATTACAGACTATTTGCAAAAATAACGGCTTAAAGCTGGACGGCCTTACAATTACAAATATAGAAAGCAATGTATCACCAACCATTTACTTAAACTATTACTACGAGAAGCAGAATCTGTTTCCAGATTTTGATACGATCTGCCGGGATATTATGCTTACATATGAACACAACCGTTCTGCTGAACATATCAACGCCGACTTTTTTACTGATTATAATCTGGTCAGCAGCCGTATCTCTTACCGCCTTATTAACTACGAAAAAAATAAGGAACTGCTCGAAACAGTTCCTCATGTCCGCTACCTGGACCTTGCAATTGTATTTTACTGCCTGCTCAATTTTTCTGAAAACAGCAGCGCTACGATACTGATTCATGCAGACCACTTAAAGCTGTGGAATATTAATGCTGCTGAATTATACCATCAGGCCTGCCAGACAGCGCCAGAACTGCTTCCTTATGATTTTCGGAATATTAATGCCGTACTATCAGATACTTTTGGCAGCAGCACTACCCAGCCAAACCAGGATATTGAAAAAGAAACAGATGCTTTTTGTCCGATGTATATTCTGACAAATTCCCAGAAACTATACGGGGCAAGCTGCCTGCTTTATCCGCGCCTATTAGACAGCATTGCGGAAAAATTAAATACGGACCTGTTTGTTCTTCCGAGCAGCATCCACGAGGTGATCCTTCTGCCTGCCTTAAACCGCAGCCACTGCAAAGAGCTTGCAGATATGGTAACCGATATCAACCGCACGGAACTTGCAGCAGATGAAATCTTAAGCGACCTCATCTATTACTATTCCAGGTCCGAACATGCACTCAGCATATGCCAGAATTAAATATTTTAAAACTGGCCATATGCTAAGTTCATATGATTTAGAGCATATTATAAATTTTTTCATACTCTCCTGCTGAGCGGCTCCAGGAAAAGTCCTGCTCCATGCCTCTTAATGCAATGGCATTCCAGTCTTCTCTGTGATTGTAATAAACATCCATTGCATAATACAGAGATGAAAGCATCTCCCTGGCATTGTAATTGCAAAAACTAAAACCCGTCCCCGTCTGGTCGTAACGGTTATATGCTTCTACTGTATCTTTTAAGCCTCCCGTTTCCCGCACGATCGGAACTGTGCCATAGCGCATACTCATCAGCTGGCTGAGTCCGCAGGGTTCAAACAGTGACGGCATTAAAAATGCATCACAGGAAGCATATATCCTGTGCGCCAGCTCTTCGGAATAACAGATATTGGCAGACAGTTTATCCTCATATTTCCACGCGTAATGCCGGAACATATTTTCGAGACTAGTCTGCCCTGTTCCCAGAACAGCTATCTGGATACGTGCATTTGACAAAAGCTCATCCATTACAGATTCCAGCAGATCTATCCCTTTCTGATTTGTTATGCGTCCGACCATGCCTATCAGCATTGTTCCTTCGTCTTCTTCAAAACCAAGCTGCTGCTGAAGCAGCTGTTTATTTTTACGTTTCCCGGAAACCATATCCTCCGTCCCGTACGTGCATCCAATAAACTGGTCCGTCTGCGGATCAAACACATGATAATCCAGGCCGTTCATAATCCCATACAAATCCCGCTGCCTTGCCTTCATCAGACCATCCAGGCCCTCTCCTCCTCCAGGAGTTGTAATTTCATATGCATAGGTTTTGCTTACAGTAGTAATAATGTCGGAATACACGACGCCCCCTTTTAAATAATTGGCTTCCCCGTATGATTCCAGCTTGTCTGCCACAAACAGGTTTTCCGGCAGCCCTGTGATATCCTTTACTGCCTGCATGATCCAGCGTCCCTGAAACTGCAGATTGTGAATCGTAAAGACAGTCCGTATTCCCTGGTAAAATGTATTCTTTTGATACTCATTTTTCAGATACACCGGTATCAGGCCCGTCTGCCAGTCATGACAGTGCAGGATATCCGGCCTAAACTCAATAACAGGCAGTGCATCCAGCACTGCTTTTGAAAAATAGGCAAACTTTTCCACGTCCTCATAAATATTATTATAAGGACTGTCTCCTGCAAAATAATATTCGTTGTCAATAAAATAATAAGTAATTCCATCCACCTTTGTTTCCAGCACGCCTACATACTGGCTCCTCCAGCTTAACTGGACATAAAAACGGGAATGAAAACGCAGCTGGACTTTCAGTGCATCTTCCATGCAGACATATTTTGGCAGAATAATGCGCACATCGTATTTTGATTTATCAAAATAATGCGGCAGAGAACCTGCCACATCAGCAAGTCCCCCCGTTTTGACAAAAGGTACCGCTTCTGATGTTACAAATAATACTTTTTTCATGAAAATTCCTCCGAAAGGTATAATGGCATATTTGCCTCTACTGACATTATACTCTATTTCGTACGGTATTCCAACCTAATTTTATCTGCAATCAGTGCAATAAATTCAGAATTTGTCGGTTTTCCCTTTCCATTATTAATCGTATAGCCAAACAATTCATCAATGGTATCCATTTTTCCTCGTGACCATGCCACTTCTATAGCATGCCGGATCGCACGTTCTACTCTGCTTGACGTTGTCTGAAACTGTTTCGCAATCGTAGGATATAAAATCTTTGTAATGGAGTTTAGCATTTCTATGTCATTGACCGACATCATAATTGCTTCCCGAAGATACTGGTATCCTTTAATATGAGCTGGCACTCCGATTTCATGAATAATATTTGTTACATCTGCCTCCAAATCCCTCTCAACCGGCTCCTGATATTTCTCATATGCATTTACCTTTCTTGGTTCACTTGTTTTTTTCATATCCCTGTCACGTATCAGTTTGATCTGATTAATTACCATTTCATTATCGAACGGCTTCATGATATAATAATCCGCTCCC
>CAJTVR010000025.1:39669-52192 GCA_910580075.1 uncultured Eubacterium sp.
TCCCAGGCTAAATGCATCTTCCGTAATTTTTTCCTGTCCAATTGCACTGATAATAATAAATGCTGGATGTTTCTTCAATGAACGGTCATTATTAATTTTCGACAGCACGCCAAGCCCATCCAGTTTTGGCATAACAATATCCAAAAGTACGATATCAGGCTCTTTCATCCTGATTATCTCACAGGCTTCTACGCCGTCTTTTGCGACTCCTACAACATTAAGTTCTTTGTCGCTTTTAACAATGTCCCCTAACAGCTGTACCATTTTTTCATTATCATCTGCAATTGCTACATTTAATTGAGTCATGGTTTACCTCCTAATCACTGCCCGTAAATATTTGCAAAAAACTACAGAAAATTGTGAAAAAACCAAATTTCTCCTGTTCTCCTATCATAAAGAAACTGTTTTATTGAAACTTGTCGAAATTTGTCGATAACTCTTGCTTTTTCACTAATTTTCAGCTTTTTATGATTTTACCATTCCTCATTTTATTATCCTATATACATAGTCTAATGATTTATCTGCTGTAACAGATGCAGAATTGACCTCTGTGACTAATGTGTAAATCATCAGGGTCAAAAATAACGTTTTGGGACACTGCAAGACTTCGATTTTTCTACACAAAAATAACCGCCCCGAACGGTCTCGGGACGGTATTTCTTAAATCAGTATAAATGATATCTGATGCTGGAACCATAAATAAACATTACTGGTTTCCCGGATGCCGGGAAGAGAAACTTTTCCTTTTTCTGTTCCGCCTGCCTGTATATCAGGCGCTTAAGTCATCACCGGCAGATTTTATATGCCTGTCTGAATGCAGGTTTTCAGACGTGTTCTGTTCTATGGATACCTGGCGATGAACTGTATATAAATAATTATGTCTGTGTAAGTGCCTTTTTTGCAAGCTGATCCGCCTCTTCGTTGTACTGATTTCCTGTATGCGCAGCTATTTTAGTAAAATGAATCGTCATCTGCTGCATACTGCTGTCCATAAATGCTGCATACTGCTGTGTGAGTTCATTTTTCGCCTGCCAGCCATGGGTCGCCCATTGTTCGATGCCGGCATAATCGTATCGGATATCAATGGACTTGTATCCATGTTCTTTTGCCCATTTCACCGCATGGACTGCTCCCATCATCTCTCCGGCAACATTGCGCAGTGCCAGAGATTTCGGATCGCTGCCGCTGCCGGATTCCCTGATTATATCCCCGTCTGGCTTAATCAAAACACAGCCAAAAGAATAACGGCGGATTCTGTTATCATAGCTTCCGTCTACATAAGCTGCCAGCTGGTTTTCATCATCCGCCTGCACCGGGTGTACATGCTGCATGCCGTTCAGATAAGCAGCTGCTTCCTCTTCTGTTTCAAAACTTTTGTATACAGCACCTGAAAATCCCTGCACCATGCGCCTGCATTCATCCCATGTGCCGAATATCCCAGTCTGTTTTCCTTTTTTTACAGCATAAAATTTCTTTTTTGGCATTTTTTCTTCTCCTTAAACTTTAGAGCGTGGCGGTATCGTTTGCCAAGGGGGATTGGTTAGCCGGACGCTGGGAAGAGAAACTTTTTCTTTTTTCTGTTCCGCCTGTAAACAGAAAAAGGAAAAAGTTTCTCCGCCTGGCGTCCGGTCAGCCAATACCCTCCAGCCAGATACACATCTGTATTGTGTACCGTCATACAGAACTTGTCAAGAAAAATATGCCAGTTTTGCCGTTACTGTACTGCCAGCTCCAGCGCACAGCGAATCATGCTGTCCAGATTTTTTTCCCTCTGTTCATTTGTCAGCGCCTGATCACTGTGAATACTGCTTCCGACTGTCAGGATACCGAGCGCCTGTTTTCCGGCCCTTGCGGCAGTACAGTACAAAGAAAGCGTCTCCATTTCCTGAACAAGTACACCCATGTCTGCCCAGACACCCTTTTCTCCTGGCAGATCTTCATAAAATACATCCGAGCTGAATACATTTCCCGCATGGAAACAGATCTCGTTTTTTTCTGCATAGGCTGCGGCCTGCTGTAACAGTGTAAAATCTGCTAGCGGAGCAAATGTACCTGGCAGATGATACTGAGCAGCAAAATTAGAGTTGGTACAGCAGCCCATAGCAAATACAAGGTCTCCGACTTTGACATTTTTGTGAACCGCCCCTACGGTGCCAATGCGGATTATGCGCTGCACATCATAATGATGATACAATTCATATGCATAAATTCCCATAGAAGGAATGCCCATACCGCTTCCCTGGACAGATACCTGCTGCCCTTTATAAAATCCGGTATACCCATACATGCCTCTGACACGGTTATAGCAAAACGCATCTTCCAGGTAATTTTGGGCTATATAAGCTGCCCGCAGCGGGTCGCCCGGCATTAACACTGTTTTTGCAATCTGTCCGGCTTCGGCTTCGTTATGGAATGTTTTCATATTTAATATTCTCCTATTCTTTTTTCTGCTGTCAAAATCCCGGTCACGTGCCGCGCCCATGCACTGCATACTACTTATTTTTTCTGTGCAGGCTGATTTCGTAAAGATCCGCGCCCATATACAGTTTCTGTGAAAGTACAGGCTTGTCATATTCTGTATAAAGTTCTTCTTCCAGAATCAGCAGCGGGTCGCCCTGCGGAATATGCAGAATATCAGCCAGACGTTCCCTGGCGTGAACAATTCTAAGCTTTGTTTCGCTGTAAAGACCGCCTGATGCTAACAGCTGGGAATAAAATTCATATACACTGTCTGTATTTTCCAAATCTACCCGCCCGGCATCCAGAAATTCATGCGGCATATAAACCATTGCAAATCCGACCGGCGTCTCTTTACAGTAATAAGTAATATCTATAACAGCAACAATACTGGACGGCCGCAGCTTTAATACTTCCTGATGTTTCTGGGTCGGAGGCTGAAAGCCGATTGTAGTCACTGCCCGGTCAATCGGCTGGACACAGAAATCTATGATTGGATTTCCGACTTTTTCCAGCCCGTTTAATTCCAGGTTCTGGTTCGACAGGACAATATTTCCTTTTCCCTGATGGTTGCTAATCAGCCCGTCCTCCTGCAGCAGCAGCATGGCCTGACGCAGCGTGCCTCTGCTGACCTGAAACTGCTCGGCAAGTACGTTCTCCCCAGGCAGCTTGTCTCCCGGCTTGTACTTTCCTTCTTTCAGCCACTGGCAGATTGTTTCATAAACCGTTACGTATAATGGGATTTTGACGTTTTTTTCTTTTAATAAATGATTCATATCTCGTACAGACTCCTTCTACATCTTGTTATACTGAAAGTATATACCGAATCGACCAGTCTGACAAGTATCAGAAGCTGTACATTTCATACAGAACTGCACGGTGCTGGCTGGACACTGTGCTGCCATCTTTTGGCAGCTGTATATTCCTCGCAGTACTGTACATCCTAAGCAGCGTTAAAAGCATGCATCCGCCCTGCCGGCAGATCTTAATCTGTCAGCTCTCCCAGTGCTTCCGGCCCTTTTACCCGCTTTCCGACGAACAGCAGAATCAGCAGCGTAATCACATATGGCAGCATCTGTACAATCTGGGAAGGTATTGCAAAATCCGTCAGGTAGAATCTGGCTGCCTGTGCCACAGCAAACACCATACCAGCCCCAAGGGAACCTGCCGGCTGCCAGCCTCCGAAAATATTGGCCGCAAGTCCCATAAAACCACGTCCTGCCGTCATATCTGTAACAAACAGGTTGTTTTGCGACAGAGACAGATAAGACCCTGCCAGCCCGGCAATCGCTCCAGCCGCCATCATCGCTATATAACGGTAACGCTTAACCGGAACACCTGCTGTCTGTACGGCATGCGGCTGGTCGCCGATTGCACGGTAGCGCAGACCGTATTTTGTTTTGTAAAATAATATCCACACTGCTGCCACCAGGAAAAACATTACATATAAATACGGTGACTGCTCTTTAAACAGCGCCCCGATAACCGGAATATTGCAAAGCCCCGGAACGGTCAGGCTGGATACTGCTTCCACGGGATCAGACATTCCTTCTGTATGCCAGATGGATTTTAATAAAACCGCAGTAATTCCGCTGGCAAACAGGTTGACGCCTACACCGACCACAGACTGGTGCGCTTTCCATTTCAGGCAGAACATTGCATAAATCAGTCCGATCACAGCGCCCGCTGCTGCCGACAGCAGTACGCCCGCAATTGCAGAACCTGTGAAAAAAGAACCTGCCACGCCTGCAAATGCGCCAATGAGCATCATGCCTTCCACGCCCAGCAAAATGACGCCGCCGCGTTCTGCAATCGTACCGCAGAGTGCCCCTAAAACAATTGGGACAGACAGCTGAAGCATCAGTGCCAAAAAGTTATTCAAAGCTGCCATAAAATTACCCTCTCTTTCTGTTTTTGTGCCATTTTATCAGTTCCGGAGCCGCAACGAGAAGAATGACCAGGCTCTGGACAACCGTGACCATATTTGTGGACACACTTGTCACGCGGCTCATGCGCAGAGAGCCCATATCCATAATTCCAAATAAAAGAGCTGTCAAAAGCACGCCCGCCGGATGGTTTCTCCCCAGAATGGCTACTGCAATTCCGGTAAATCCAAAAGATGGTGAAAAACCTTCAATAAATCTGTGATATTTGCCAAATACTTCCGTAACGCCCGCAAGCGCTGCCAGGCCGCCGCTTAAAACCATTGCCATGACCAGAAATGTATTCACTTTAATTCCGGCTGTGCCTGCAGCGGAAGCATTGGCTCCCACAGCCCGCAGCTGAAATCCCAGAGAAGTTTTCCACAAAAAGATATATATGGCAGCGGCTGCAGCCAGAAGCAGAAACAGGGACGACGTAAGCTGTGTCTGCGGAATCAGCCTCGAAAACCATGCATTTTCAGGAATGACATGTGTCTGCGCTGTAGACCCGGGTGCCTTAGCCGGGCCGTTTACAATCCATGAGGTAAACAGCGTACATATGTAATTAAGCATGATCGCAACAATAACCTCGCTCGTATTCAGCTTTGCCTTAAAAATGCCCGGAATACTGCCGACCGCCATGCCAGCCAGTATGCCGGCCAGTATGCTTATAAGCATGACCAGCGGCCCTGGCAGAAAAGACAGTCCAAGCGCTGTCAGCACTGCGGCCATTGCTCCGGCATGAAGCTGCCCTTCCGCCCCGATATTTAACATGCCGCAGCGGGAACCGAGCGCAACAGCCAGGCCGGTAAATGCAAGCGGAATGCTCTTACTAATCGTATTCGCGATCGATTTCGGGCTTCCGAGTGCTCCTTTTAGCAGCGCACCGTATGCTTTCAGTGGCGATTCGCCTGACAGAAGAATAAACAGCGCTCCAATCAGAAGAGCTATGCCGATTGCTGCCAGGGATTTTAACAGTTCATTCCGGTTTTGTGCTTTATTCATCAGTCTTTACCTCCTGTATGTTTTGTGCTGCTTTCGATCGGTCTTTCAGCTTCCATCGCTTTTGTTTCAGCACTATGTAATTCCAGCTTTTCAGCTTCCTGCTTTGCTGTATTCATTCTTCCTGTATCCCGGTTTTCTTTTTTTCCTGTCATAAAAAGGCCGATTTCTTCTTTTGTATATGTGCTGTTTTCAAATATCGCACTGATTTCACCTTTATATAAGACAGCAATCCGGTCACTTAAATTCATGACTTCTGAAAGCTCTGCGGATATCAGAAGAATTGCTTTGCCCTGCTCCTTTAAATCCAGCAGTGTCCGGTGTACCTTTTCAATTGCCCCGATATCAAGCCCCCGCACCGGCTGTGCAACGAGCATAAAGGACGGATCGTGGCTTGTTTCGCGTCCAAAGACGATTTTCTGCTGATTACCGCCGGAAAGCTGGCCGATCTGCTGGTCTAAACCCGCAAATTTTGTCTCAAACAATTCCGCCTGCTTTTGTGCATCCTTGTTCAGGGCATCAAACTGAATAAACCCATGTCTGCAGTACTCGCTGTTTTCCTGATAGCCGAGCAGGAAATTTTCTGTAATGGAAAAAGAAGGTATCATGGCATTGCGGTGACAGTCCGAAGGAATATAGCCAAGGCCCAGCTTTTTGCGTTCTCTGACCGGCATTTTTGCTGCTGCCGTTCCATTGATAAAAATCTCGCCTTCTTTTACTTTCATAGTACCTGCAATCATAGCTTCCAGCTCCTGCTGCCCGTTGCCGTCCACGCCGGCAATGCCTAAAATCTCGCCTGCATGCACGCAAAAGCTCACGGTCTGTCTGGATTTTTCCAAAAGACGCACCTGCTTTAATTCCAAAACCGCTTTACCGACAGATCCTTTTTTGGCAACTACCGTTTCTACAGACCTTCCGACCATTCGGGCCGCCAGTTCTTTTTCATCTGTATCTTTCGTATCACAGCTGAATACGACTTTTCCCTTGCGGATTACAGTAATACAGTCAGAAAGTGCCATCGTTTCATTCAGCTTGTGTGTAATAAAAATAATGGTTTTGCCGTCTTTTTTCAGCTGTCGCAGTATTTTAAACAGTTCGTCGACTTCCTGCGGAGTCAGCACAGCCGTCGGTTCATCCAGAATAATGATATCCGCGCCGCGGTACAGCGTTTTTAAAATCTCTACTCTCTGGCGCATACCGACCGAAAGGTTTACAATTTTTTCATGAAGCGGCATCTGAAATCCAAAACGTTCTGCCAGGGAGCCGACTCTTTGCTCGCTTTCCTTCCGGTTTAAAAAGATCCCGCCCGGCTCGTTTCCCATAATAATATTTTCCAGTACCGTCAGCTGATTTACGAGCATAAAATGCTGGTGAACCATTCCGATGCCAAGTTCATAAGCATCATTGGGATTTTCAATCGCTGCTTTTTTCTCATGAATGTAAATCTCTCCTTCATCCGGATGATACAGGCCGAATAAAATGTTCATCAGCGTGCTTTTTCCGGTTCCGTTTTCTCCTAACAGACAGTGAATCTCTGCCTGTTTTACAGTTAAATCTATCCCGTCATTTGCCCGCACGGGGCCGAAGCATTTCACAATGCCTTTCATTTTGATTGCATCCATATCTGACTCCTTTACTGCTGCTTTTTACAGCTCGCCTGGAACTTCGATTTCTCCATTGATGATTGCCTGTCTGATTTCTTCCAGCTTTTTTATAATGCTGTCGGAAACCTGAATATTACTGCCTTCCACCGTAAGGTCCACACCACCGTCGCGAAGCCCGAGCAGCTGGTTTTCTCCTGTATAAGTATTTTCCACAATGCTTGCAATGGCATGATACGCACAGGTATCCAGTTTTTTCAGCATGCTCGCCATAATGTAATCAGGCGCAATGGAATTCTGGTTTAAATTAACCCCCATGCTGATAAAATTCTTTTCTTCCGCCGCCTGAAACAGCCCCATGCCGGAAGCGCCGGAAGCATGAAAAATCACATCTGCCCCTTTTTCATGAAACGTACTGGCAATCGTCTTTGCTGTCGTCGGGTCATTGAATCCGCCTGCATAATCCATAAGCACCGTTACCTACGGGTCTGCATAAAGCGCTCCGGCCCGGTATCCGGCTGCAAACTGGTTAATCAGCGGATTGTCCACACCGCCGATAAAACCGACCATATGATTATCCGTAAGCCTGCTGTCCGTCTGCTCCTGTTTTGCCAGAACGGCAAGGGCCCCCGCCATAAAACTGCCTTCCTGTGCCTTACACGAATAAGAAGCTACATTTTCCAGATCCGATGACGCATCCAGAAGCGCAAACCGCTGTTCTGTATAAACAGAAGCTACATTATTTAATGCGTCCACCTGTTCATCCCCGACACAGATAATCAGGTCATATTCCCCGGATGATGCCATTTCATCCTGAATAATCTCTTCATCCGCTACGGATTTCGGCTCTACCTGGTCATACGTAATGCCAAGTTCGCTGGCTGCACGCCGCACACCGTCCAGTGCCAGGTCATTAAAAGAATTTCCGCCCAGTCCTGCCTGCGTAAAAATAATGCCGATATGAGGCCCTCCTCCTTCCCCTGTTTCATTCCCGCTGCCAGAAGAACCGCATCCCGCAAGTCCTGCAGCCAGTGCCGCTGTCAGAGCAAATGCTGCCAGGTGTTTCCTTCGTTTTTTCATGTTATTTCTCCTTTTTTATTTTTAGTTGTACATTCTTTATAACTTGTAAAACAAGTATGAGTATAAGATAACACATGTTATGATTGATGTAAAGCAGAAAAACATGTTAATCGATAAATTTGTAGAAACTGCACATTTTAAAATCCGTTTTTTATGCAAAAGATACAACAACCGGAAGCTCATTGAACAAACGCATAATATATGGTAATATAAATTAGAAAAACATATCGGGAACTTTCAGAACACTTTTCAAATGGCATGCAAACTATTTTGAAAATAAATCAAAAGCAGTCGGCCATAAAGATCCAGATAGGAGGAAAACTATGAAATTGAAAACATTATCTCTGCTGCCTGTACTGATTATTGCTGCAAGTCCTCTATTCAGCCATGCAGCCTCTGTACATACCTTCGCAGCCGGCATTGCTGCATCCACAGAATATTCCGAAACACAAAACGGTGATATCATTGACCAAAAAAGCGGCTTCGAATATAACATTCTGAATGACGGTACCATTGAGCTGCGTGCCTATACAGGCAGTGCACAGGAACTCGTCATTCCAGAAACACTAAACGGCAGGAAAGTGACAAGTCTCGCTTTTTTGGGCGGAATGCTTCTGGAATCCCATTTAAGCACCTGCGTCAAAAGCATTATTATTCCAGATACTGTAACACGCCTTGGAAATTCTGCTTTTAAAGACTGTCATTTATTAGAAAATATCACTATTCCAGACAGCGTAACGCAAATCGGCTCCTACGCATTTTCCGGCTGCAGCCGTTTGAAAAGCATCACACTGCCAGAAGGCATTACCGAAATCGGAGATGATTTTTTCCAGGGATGCTCAGACTTAAAAAGCGTCATCCTTCCAGACAGCGTAACGCAAATCGGCTCCGATGCTTTTTACGGATGCAAAAACCTGGCTCGTTTTTCGCTTTCTAAAAATGTTTCTTTCATTGCCCGCAGTGCATTTAAAGACTGCCAGAATCTTGCCGAAATTAAAATTCCAGAAGGTGTAAAAAGCATTGACTCTGATACATTTTCCGGCTGCCGCAGCCTTTCCTGCATTGTAATACCCAAAAGCATAGTTTCCATAAAAGAGGGTGCATTTCAGGACTGTCTGAGCCTGAAAGATATTTACTACGCTGGGAGCATGGCAGACTGGCACAACATCCAGATAGCGCCAGATCTGGATGTTCTCAATACAGCAGCTGTTCACGCTTACACTTCTGATATACCTGCTGCAGGCGAAACAAAAAGTGATTTTCAGTACCATGTTACCGGCAGCAGCGCAGAAATCACCTGGTATACCGGCAGTGAAACCGAACTCACTGTTCCAGCTGAAATTGACGGCAAAACCGTCACGCGTATTGCTGACAAAGCATTTGAAGGAAAAGACAGTCTGACTGCTGTCACACTTCCAGACAGCATTACATCGATAGGATCAGGCGCTTTTGAAAACTGCACCCGTTTAAAACGCATCACTTTGCCAGAACATTTAGAAGCAGTCAGCGAACGTATGTTTTACAACTGTACATCTTTAACCGCTGCTGACCTGCCTGACGGACTTTCTTCCATAGAAATGCAGGCATTCTGGAAATGTGAAAGTCTCAGACACATCCGGCTGCCGGAAACACTTGCAAAAATCGGAGACAATGCATTTTATGCCTGCAGCAGCCTGACCGCTGTCACACTGCCTGAAACATTGAAAGACCTTGGTACGCATGCTTTCTCTGCCTGTATCTCGCTAGAAAGCATTTCCATCCCAAAAGGCCTTACAAAATTAAAGGAAAAAACATTTTCATCATGCAAAAGCCTCGTATCCATGACTGTTCCAGACAATATCACTTCCATTGGAAAAGAGGCATTTTCCAGATGCACCGGCTTAGAAGATATCCTCATTCCTGACAGCGTAACGTCCATTGGAAGAAGAGCCTTTTTTCAATGCGACAGCTTAAGTACTCTGACCATTCCTGACAGCGTGACTGTAATCGGCAAACAGGTTTTTGAAAAATGCACGAACTTACAGACCGTACACCTGTCCGAAAACCTGAAAGCCCTCCCTGACTGGACCTTTATGTCCTGCCTGGCTTTATCTGCTGTCACGATTCCGTCTGGTGTAAAAACCATCGGCTACCGTGCATTCAGCGGCTGTACAAAACTGACATCCATTTCCATGCCGTCATCAGTAACCTCTATATCCGATAACGCTTTCTGGGGATGCACCAGCTTAAAAAAAGCCAGCATTGGAAATAATACCGTTTCCATCGGTTTAGCAGCATTTAAAGGATGTAAAAATCTGGGAACCATCGTAATCCGGTCTGAAAAATTGAAAACTGTATCCAGACTGGCATTCAGCGGAATAAAATCCAATGCAAAAATCAAAGTTCCTGCAAAAAAACTAAAGACATATCAAAAACTTCTAAAAGAAGCAGGGCTGGAAAGCGGAGCTGGAATCACTGCACTAATGTGAAGTACCACTGACTGCGTATACAAAATCTTTACAGGAAAAATATGAACTGGTGTCCCAGCAGATGAACGTATTATTTGATCAAGGCTTTTCAGAAGACTTGAAACCTTAACGGAACATCTGCATACAAACTAATTATTTTTATAAGGAGGATCATTCCAATGAAAACTAGAGAACATATTATTGCATTTATTAAAAAACAAAAAGTGTCATTGATTGCTTCCGTAGATGAAGAAGGTTTTCCCAATATAAAAGCAATGTTTGTGCCACGCAAAATTGAAGGAAACTGTTTTTATTTTTCAACGAACACATCCTCTATGCGCTCACAGCAGTTTATGAAAAATCCAAAGGCAGGTATTTATTTTTATAGCAAGGGACGATTCAAATATGAGGGTATTATGCTGACTGGTACCATGGAAGTCTTGCAGGACGATAAAATAAAGAAGGAAATCTGGCAAACCGGCGATACCATGTTTTATAAGAAAGGCGTAACCGACCCGGATTACTGTGTATTAAAATTTACTGCCGTAAAGGGAAGGTATTATTGTGATTTGAAAACGGAAAGTTTTAATATGGAAGACTTAAAATGAGAGAAATAAAGCTGATAATTTACAAACAGCCATCCTGAAAGAGCCAGACACATAGAACGCAGAGCCGGTGAACAGGTGTATTATCACAGTTTACCAGCTCTTTTCCTGTATTTATACTGCTTAATCTGGCAACCTCGATCCTTGTGTTTTATTTAGTACGGCAGCCTCATTCACTTCTTTATGTACAGGCTTCCCGCAGCCCATAGCAGACGCAGTGCGCCGGTTACCAGCCTAAAATTTTAAGATACTCTCTGCTGCGTCTTGCTGCTTCCAATGCATCTAACTCATAATGTCTGTCCTGCTCTACCACAACCCACTTTGCACCGGATGTAAGAACCGCATCCAGTATCGGCTCCCATATCTGCATCCCAAATCCCACCGGGCGGAATTCAAAAACACCTGACTCTTGATCAGATTCTGCCGTTTTATGCAGATTCGGATTTCCTTCTTTGTAAAAATCCTTCAAATGTACAATTTCACTTCTTGATTTATATTTCTTAAGATATTCCTCAGGGCTTTGTCCTGCCGCTTTTATCCAGCATACATCCGGTTCCGCTTTTAAATACTCTTTTGGGATTTCGGAATAAATATTGTCAAACCCGAACTCCCCGTTTGGAAGCGTCTCAAATTCAAAATCGTGGTTATGATACAGCAGTGTGATTCCGTTCTCTTTCATAATTTTTCCAATCCGAGCCATTTCTTTTAACGCTTCCTGATACCCAGGTGCATTCGGACGGCTTTCCTCTGGAAGACACGGAACTGCAATATACTCTGTCCCGATTTTTTTATATGTCTCTGCCACTGCCTGTGCATCCGCCATAAGCTCTGAAAAAGGAACATGCGCGGATACTGGCACAAGTCCTGTCTTATCAAACACAGCTTTGATATATTCAGGCTCCAGCCCGTATAATCCGGCCAGCTCTGCTCCGTCATAGCCAAGCTCTTTTACCTGCATCATTACATTTTCAAAATTCTGTGGTGTATTTTCAATCAAATCTCTCAATCCGTAAACCTGAATCCCTACTGGTAATTTACTCATTTAAATCCCTCCTGAAAATCTGTCTGATTTTAAGCGCAGCCTGTCGGAAAGTGCGCCTCCTGCGTTTTTTAGTATATCATTTTCACAGATGTCTGAACAGAGCGAATCTTTATACTTTCCCCGGTGTCCGTGAAATGATTGGCTATCCGAACGCCGGGCAGAGAAACTTTTTCCTTTTTCTGTTCCGCTTGCGAACAGTAAGAACTTCTAAATTTTCTGCTTCCAGTCTGCGGCAGCGGACGGACCGGTGCCTGATGCCCTGACGTTTTGGCAGGCACCTTTTGGGGCTTCAGAGTTTTTTCCAGCGGCAGGAAGTGAGCCCCAAATCCTGGGTATGGGGCAGAAAATTAAGAATTTCTAACTGTTC
>CAJTVR010000026.1:0-12950 GCA_910580075.1 uncultured Eubacterium sp.
TTACTGTTCGTAAGCGGAACAGAAAAAGGAAAAAGTTTCTCCGCCCAGCGTCCGGGCAAAAAATACCTTCCGGTGCCGCTGCATAATGCACGCCATCCCCAGGACATCAGGCACTGTTCCGTCTGCTGTCAAAGTAAGGTCTGCGTAAATTCCGCAGACCTTTCTCACATTCTTTAGTATGAAATTAAATCTACTTCAAATGAAAACGGTTCACCAGCTCATGAAGCCGTTTCGACTGTCCGGACAGCTCTGCACTCGTCTCGGCGCTATTTTGCGCTGCTGACAGGTTGGACTGTACAACACTGCTGATTGCATCTACATGCTGCGTCAGCTGTTCCAGCACACCCTTTTGTTTTTGCGAAGCCCCGCTGATTTTATCCATAAATCCCAGCACTTCTTCAGAACCCTTTACAACTGCCTCCAGGGACTGGGCTGTATGATCTGCAATTGTAATTCCATTTTCCACTGCATCCTGAGAAGTTCTGATTAAATCGGCTGTCTGGCTGACTGCCTGTGCACTCTTTGCTGCCAGTTCACGGATTTCATTTGCAACTACCGCAAACCCTTTGCCTGCCTCTCCGGCCCTTGCTGCTTCAATCGAAGCATTCAGTGAAAGGAGGTTCGTCTGTTCTGCAATATCCTCAATCGTTTTTACAATTTTTTCAATCTCACCGGAAGACTGGCTGATTTTTGACATCGCTTCTGTTAAATACGACATTTCCTGATTGCTTGCCCGGATTTTTCTGCCTACTTCGGACACCGCTGCGTTTGCCGTCTGTGCATCGTCCGCATTGCCGGTTGCATCCAGTGAAAGACTTTCTATGGAAACTGCCAGCTGTTCGACCGCCCGGGCCTGTTCGGATGCGCCGTCTGAAAGAGCCTGTGCCCCGCCGGATACATGCTCTGAACTGCCGGAAACCTCGTCTGCAGAAAGCACAATCTCATGAAGCGTTTCATTCAAAGACTGTGATATTTTCTCTATGGATGCCTGAATCGGAATAAAATCACCGATATAATTCTGCGTAATGGCAATGTCCATATCATTATCTGCCATCTGGGAAAGCTGTGAAGAAATATCTTCTACATAGCTGCTCATCGTCGTGCTGATATGATTAAACGCCTGGGCAAGCCGGCCCAGTTCATCGTCTGACTGGATATCAATATGAATATTTAAATCCCCCGCTTCAAGCCGCGACGCTTCATCGGTAATGACCTGAATCGGTTCCAGATAACGCTTAATCATACGGTTGACTGTATATAAAAGCAGCAGTCCCAGCAATACTACAATAAAAGTCAGTTTGCCTGTGCTTTCTAAAATCGCCCAGTAAAATTCACTTTTGTTTACAGACATATGTAAGGACCATTTCGCCTTTCCGCTTATCGTTAACGGAATCGTTACGGACGTTCCGCTTCTGCCTGTACCAAAATTTTTTCCGCCCTTTATTAAAAACCGGCTGTTTTCATGATCTCCCTGCGGCATGTCATAGACTTTCTGCGCATATTCTGCCAGCTTATCATATCCGATATCCGCAGCAGCCTGCCCTGTTTTCCCGCTGTCTGCCGAATCTACTAAAACCGTCCCGTCTTCCGCCAGCGCTACCAGATGTGCCGTCTTATAATCCTTGCTGACCAAAAGCTCCTCCTGCATATGGTCCAGCGCCACGTCCACGCCTGTTACGCCAAGAAATTCTCCCTGAGCATCAAAAACAGGCGCAATAATGCTGATCATCATGATATTGCGGCCCATCAGTTCATATACATAAGGGTCCATGACATACGGCTGGCCTGTTTCTTTTATCTGCATATAATATTCTTTTGTATAATTGTCGAACGCATCCTCATGCTTTTCAAACACATAATCTGTTTTCTCTTCGTTGGGATATACGACTGATTCATATGCAATATCCCTTTGATAAACACTGTAAGGATCTCCATTGGCATCTGCAATTGCGTTTAGTTCGAAATAAGCAAATGCTGTCGGATACCCGCCGCCGCTTTCTAAAAGCCCGACCAGCGCCCTGTCAATCGCGTCCCTTTGTTCTTTTGGGTCCAGTGCAGAAATATTCCGCAGAGAACCGGCAAATCCTACAACCTTTCCATAAGCGTTTTCAATATCATTTGCAACTAAAAACGCGTTCTCATACGCAACCGCAGCTAATTTGTCGCGGTTTGCCTGAATCAGTGACCTTGCTGCAAGAAAAGCAGACATCAAAATAGTCAGCAAAAAAATACCGGCCGTAATCAGCGCCATTTTTGAAATAATTTTTTTGCTAAGGCTGCTGCCTGTATCTGGCTCCTTAGCTCTCCTTTCTCTGTGAAGCATACCATTCTCTCCCGTTACTATTTTATTGTAAAGATGCATCCAGATTATAACCTGCTTTCCAGTAAAAGTCAATTTCTTACTCTGCATTCTGCTGTTTTTATCACTTTATAAAATTTTAAGAATTGCCAGAACCCTTGTAAAATCAGCCTTTCCAAAAAATTGTTAGCACTCGCTTCGAAAGAGTGCTGATTTTCTATTGACTTTTCCATCCCGGAGTATTACTATTTCAGTTAGACAAAAACGTGTATGCCATTGCGCGTACGCCACATATATTTTCCCGCCGCTATCCGGGAACAACATCCAACAAAAAATTTGAAAAGGAGTGCATTTTCATGGACAACAAACACGGAAATCTTTCAATTAACAGTGAAAACATCTTCCCTATTATTAAAAAATGGCTGTATTCCGACCATGACATTTTCTACCGCGAACTGATTTCAAACGGCTGTGATGCTATTACCAAATTAAAGAAACTGGACATGATGGGCGAATATTCTCTCCCGAATGATTATAAGCCTCAGATTCAGGTAACGGTAAACCCGGATGAAAAGACACTGACCGTTACGGATAACGGCCTTGGCATGACCGCTGAAGAAGTGGAAGAATATATCAACCAGATTGCTTTTTCAGGAGCTGCAGATTTCCTGGAAAAATATAAAGACAAAGCAAATGAAGACCAGATTATCGGACATTTCGGACTCGGATTTTATTCTGCATTTATGGTTGCAGACCGGGTGACCATCGACACACTGTCCTATAAAGAAGGCGCGCAGCCTGTTCACTGGTCCTGTGACGGCGGAACGGAATTTGATATGGAAGACGGCACCAAAGACTCCATCGGCACTTCCATTGTACTGTATCTGAATGAAGACTGCCTGGAATTTTCCAACGAATACCGCGCAAGGGAAGTCATTGAAAAATACTGCTCTTTCATGCCGATTCCGATTTATTTAAACAAAGCCAATGCAGAGACAGAATATGAAACCATCGACCCGGAAGACAAACGGGAAGACGATACGGTTGTAGAAACGATTATTGAAGAGCCTAAGTTCGAAGAAAAAGAAAACGAAAACGGTGAAAAAGAAACTGTCGAAGTATCTCCGCGCAAAGAAAAGTTAAAGATTGTGAAACGCCCGGTTTCTTTAAATGACACGAATCCGCTCTGGGCTAAGACACCAAAAGACTGCACGGACGAAGAATACAAAGAATTTTACCGCAAAGTCTTCCATGATTACAAAGAGCCTCTGTTCTGGATTCATTTAAATATGGATTATCCGTTTAATTTAAAAGGAATTTTATATTTCCCGAAAATTAATACAGAATACGACTCGATCGAAGGCACGATTAAACTTTATAACAACCAGGTATTTATCGCAGACAATATCAAAGAAGTCATCCCGGAATTCCTGATGCTGTTAAAAGGTGTAATTGACTGTCCGGACCTTCCGCTGAATGTATCCAGAAGCGCACTGCAAAACGACGGATTTGTTAAAAAGATTTCTGAATACATTACGAAAAAAGTGGCTGACAAGCTCACCGGCATGTGCAAAACAGAAAAAGAAAACTATGAAAAATACTGGGATGACATCAGCCCGTTTATTAAATACGGCTGCTTAAGAGACGATAAATTCTGCGATAAGATGAACGATTACATTTTATTCAAGAATTTAGACCATAAATATCTGACACTGCCGGAATGCCTCGTAAAAGAAGAAACTGCTGAAAATACCGAGAATGCTGAAAATGCTGAAACAGTCGAAGTAGAAAATCCAGACGGCACTTCTGCTACCGCTGATGAATCAGAGGATGAGCCGAAAGATACGAGAAAGACCATCTACTATGTTACAGATGAACAGCAGCAGAGCCAGTATATCAATATGTTCAAAGACCAGGGCATGGATGCCGTCATCTTAGACCACAACATTGATTCTTCTTTTATTACGCAGTTAGAGCGCCGCAATGAAAACTACAAATTCATGCGCATTGATGCAGATGTGACAGATACATTGAAAGAAGAAATACCGGAAGAAGAGTTAAAAGATGAGACTGATACATTAACCGAACTGTTCAAAAAAGCGCTTGGCAATGACAAGCTGACTGTTAAAGTAGAGAAACTGAAAAATGAAAATATCGCTTCTATTATAACACTGTCTGAAGAAGGCCGTCGTATGCAGGAAATGATGAAAATGTATGCCATGGGCGGCATGGGCGGTATGGATGCTTCCATGTTTGGCGGAGATGTTTCCCTGACACTGAATGCAAACCATTCCCTGGTAAAATATATCTTTGAAAACAAGGATTCCGAACATGTGCCAATGTTCTGTGAACAGCTGTACGACCTTGCTATGATCAGCAACCAGCCGCTGGCTCCGGAAGCTATGACTAAATTTATCACAAGAAGCAATGAGATTATGATGCTGCTTGCAAAATAACACGCGTATAAAAAGGCTGCCGCATTAAAAAATATGATATAGGATATAGTTCATAGTTCGTTTAAACCATTCTTTGATGCTATATCTTATATTATGTATGCTTAGTGCAGCAGCTCCATCAAAAAAGGCTGTCCTCTGATACTGCTTCCGGACAGTCTTTTTTGACTGGATATATGCCTCTGCGCACTGATTCTGCGGGCTGCAGATCCTGTCATTTTACTATTCTGTTTTACTGCACTGCTCTTTGCCAGGCCTGTTTTTCAGAATAATGCCCCGGCGCAGTGCCTCTTCAAACGGCATATTCCGCTCCTTCATATTTTTTCCTAAATATTCGGCATACATTTTTTTATGCTCTGTCTGTATCTCCTCTTCCAGCTCTCTTGCAGATACGAGCCGGCATCCCTGTCCCTGTATAATAATCTGCTCCAGCCCGTCCGAAGTCGCTACCGTCACATCATATTTCCTGCCGTTTTCATGCGCAAAGCGTTCGATATACTGGTCTGCTGTCTCTGCTTCTTTTGTAAACACGACATGGATATTGTGATAGTCGTAATATTCCGTCTGGTGTCCTTCGACGCGGTAAGCATCAAAGACGACAATCAGGGAATTCTTTTTTACAGCCTGGTAATTGCACATAATGTCCAAAAGCCTGCCCCGTGCGCCGTCAATATTGTCCTTTGCCAGCTCGCTCAGCTCTTTCCATGCAAAGATGATATTATAACCGTCTACCAGAAAATATTTCCGGCGCTGCAGCACAGATGATTCTTTCTTTCGTCCCGGTTCAAAATCTTTAGATGAGCCTTTCCTGCCGCCTGACGTATATGCTTCTGACGTACCATTTTTTCCGCCTGATGCATATGCTTCTGACGTGCCCTTCCTGCCGCCTGGCGTATACACTTCTGACTTCACGCTGCCTGGTTCAGATTCTAAAGACGCATCCTTCCCGTGGCCTGTTAGATGAGATTCGGATTCTTCCTCTGTACCGCCTGATTCTATAGACACGGATGCCCCGTCCGCCTGGCTGCTGCTATGTTCATGCCCGGAGCCATATACTCTTTTTTTTCTGCTTACATTATTTTTACGCGGCCGGGACTTATCACGCTTATTTGCCTGATAGGTACTGGATATGATTTGATCCACTTCGTCCGTTCCAATCGACATGCTGCATACAGATGTGTGCTTTTTCAGCTTTTCTGCCTCTTCTAAAAGCGTTACATGCTCCGGCTTTCTGACTGTGAGCACGCTTTCCAGGTGCATATAGTCTTTTACCTCATACCACTCCACTAAAAAGCCTGCCCCGTGCGCACAAAATACAGATGAAGAAGGGTTCGCCGTATCGCTAGACGGGTCATAGTTTCTGCTTTCTAACACTTCATCGGTATTATGGCACGGCGCATAGCCTTTCAGCGTGCACTGCAGGCTTCCAAGCCCCCTGGTATATTCCGTTACTTCTTTCTGATAGCCTCTCATGGTCACAACCGGAGCGCTTCCGGTCAGGACAGACATGCCGTTTTCTATCATTGGAAGCCCTGGATTTCCATGCATTTTTTCAATGTCAGTCATAGCCCGTCCGACCATTGTTTCCGGCAGTTCCAGACGAAAATCGTAAAAAGGCTCTAACAGCACAGACTGCGCCTGCATCAGCCCCTGGCGCACTGCCCGGTATGTCGCCTGGCGGAAATCCCCGCCCTCTGTATGCTTTAAGTGCGCCCGTCCGGACTTCAGCGTGATTTTCATATCAGTAAGTGCGGAACCGGTCAGGACTCCTTTATGTTCTTTTTCTTCTAAATGCGTCAGCACCAGCCGCTGCCAGTTCCGGTCTAAAATGTCCTCACTGCAGGATGCTGCAAACTGCATTCCGCTTCCCGGGTCGCCCGGCTCCAGCAGCAGATGCACTTCTGCATAATGCCGCAGCGGCTCGAAATGGCCGACTCCTTCAGCAGTATCTGCAATTGTTTCTTTGTATACAATATTTCCAGGGCCAAATTCAGCCCGGACTCCGAAACGTTCTTTCATAATACTGGTCAGAATTTCCAGCTGCACCTCACCCATTAACTGGGCCTGGATTTCTTTCAGCTGCTCGTCCCAGACAATATGAAGCTGCGGCTCTTCCTCTTCCAGCTGGCGCAGTTTTGGCAGCATTGCCGCGGCATCGCATCCGTCCGGCAGAATAATCTGATAGGTCAGTACCGGCTCTAACACAGGAAGGGCAGAATCCGGTTCCGCTCCTAATCCTTCGCCCGGTTTTGTATGCGACAGCCCGGTCACTGCGCAGACAGTTCCCGCCACTGCCTCTGGAACAGACTCAAATTTCGCCCCGGAATAAATACGTATCTGATTCACCTTTTCTTCCCATGGCTCCTCTTCCCCGCCTTTTAGCTCCGTACCAGACAGCACTGCACGCACTTTTAAGCAGCCGCCCGTAATTTTCATATAAGTCAGCCTGTTTCCCTGATCGTCTCTGGCAATTTTAAAAATTTTTGCTGCAAACTCCTGTGCATATGATCCGTCTGCCGTATATCTGTTAAGTCCCTCTAACAGCTCTTCCACACCCTGCAGCTTTAACGCAGAGCCGAAAAAACACGGAAATACTTCTCTATTGCTGATCATATCCCGGATACAGGATACTTCCACCGATTCGTTTTCTAAAAACTGCTCCATGGCAGTTTCTGCACACATTGCAAGCGCATCATAAAACGCTTCGCCATCCGGAACAGAAAAATCTACGCATCCGTCGTCCAGCCTGTCTTTGAGCTGTAACAGCAGCGCATCGCGGTCTGCACCGTTTTGGTCCATTTTGTTGACAAAAATAAATACCGGGATTTCATACCGCTTTAAAAGCCGCCAGAGCGTCTGTGTATGTCCCTGCACACCGTCTGAAGCACTGACAACCAGCACTGCATAATCTAATACCTGCAGCGTCCGCTCCATTTCCGCCGAAAAATCCACATGTCCCGGCGTATCTAACAGCGTCATCTTAAGGCCGTTCCACTCCATCACTGCCTGTTTGGAAAAAATTGTAATTCCCCTTGCACGCTCCAGCTCATAAGTATCTAAAAATGCATCTTTATTATCTACCCGTCCCATTTTACGGATGCTGCCGCTTGTATAAAGCATGCCTTCCGATAAAGTCGTTTTTCCGGCATCCACATGGGCAAGAATACCTGCGCATATATGTTTGTTCTCACTCTGGGGTTTCTGTGCGCCCATGAAAACGCCTCCTTTCGTGATTTTACTTTTCAAGTATATCACAAGAGACTGCGTTCGTCGAGATGAAGCAGCCAGATCTTGTACTTCGTGCTTTACGCATACAAAAAACTGCCGCGAATTGCTGCAGCATCTGCATCATTTCGTGACAGTTTTCATAGGGCTGCCGCATTAAGAACATTGATACCTTAGTGCGACAGCTCTGATAACCTGCAAGGAAGGCTGTTAAGCCGATACTCTTTTTATCTGATTTCCGTTTCCAGCTGCCTTCTGTTTCCAGCTGTGTTTTTCAGGCCTGCTTATTCTGCTGCCTGTTTCCATCCGGATCTGTCTGCAGCTGTATTTCAAACCTGCTTATTCTGCTGTTGATTTTTGTTACTTCTATTTTACCCTTTCTATCCACCTTATTTCATCTGCTTTGCCATCTCAATCAGCTCATCCGCGCTCATTTCAAGGTCTGAGCCAAACAGACTGTGACTCTGCCCGTCCGCATTCCAGCTCAGGTGTGTCATAACATTTTCCTCACGTTCCTCAGCTCCTTCAGAAATGAAAAGTTTTCCTTCTTCCTGCATTGCCTTTTCTTCTTCTGTCGCTTCATAGCCGGCTGGTACAAATAAATATCTATCCTGAACGAAGTAATAGGTCACGCCGTCGGACTCAACTGGCTGGAGACGTGCAAGATCTGTTTCTGTATAAACCCTGTCGCCTTTTTTTACCAGATAGCTGATATTTTTTCCATCTTTTTCATAGCTGATATGCACTTCCTTATAACTTTCTGTCTCGTTGCCCTGTTCGTCAAAATCCTGGTTTTCCTTAAGATTGACTGCTGCAAATTCAAAGCCGTTTGCAAACGATTCCTGTGCACAGGCATTTACATCTGCCTTTTTCTCATATTTTGAAATATCATCAAAATTCTCAGACTCATCCAGTGCCGAAGAAGAAGATGTACTGTAGCCTGACATCTTCACTGCTGCCACACATACGGTTCCGGTAAGTGCACATGCCATCACTGCTGCTACTGCTGCCTTTTTCATATTCATCTTTCTCATAAATTTGTCCTCCTTCTTTGCCTGCCACGCCAGCTGCGCGTCAATCTGATGTTTCAATCCGGCTGGCGGATCGCAGGAGTCTGCAGCTGCGTGAAGAGCTGCCCTTAACTGTTTTTCGTCAAAATTACAGCCACCCATATCTGTCCTCCTGTTCTAATTCATTGTTTAAAAGCGATTTTAGATTTTTTCTGGCAGTAAACAGCCTGGATTTGACTGTCCCTTCCATGCATTCCATGACTCTGGCAATCTCCTTCGTGCCAAGTCCGTTGTAATAATAAAGAATCACAACTGTACGCTGACGGTGCTCCAGTTTGCGGACTGCCTCTATCATCGCCCGATCCCGCTCATCCTTTAACATTTTCATGTCGGGAGCATCTGCAGTCATGGATTTATCTGCCAGCTCCAAAACCTTCTCCTCCGGCTCTTCCCTGGAATGTTTTTTTGCCAGCTGCCAGGCTGTCCGGTTTAAAATCCGGTAGAGCCAGTAACGGAACTGTTCGTCTTTTTTCAGTTCTGCACAATGCAGATACATTTTAATAAAAGTTTCCTGGGTCACATCTTCCCCATCCGCCCGATTGCCTGTAATCATACACGCCGTGCGGTATAATCTGTCATAATACCGCTCATATAGTTCGTCGAAAGCTGCCCGTTCTCCTTTCTTCATGCGACGGACCAGTTCGATTTCTTCAGCTGTCTCCACGCTGCCAGCCTCCCTTCCTGTCATTAGAGTTAAAATCATATTCGCGAAAATTGTCTGTATCAGATGCATCTATATATAAGAGCATCCAGAATGTGGAATGGTTCATGGATTTTGTAAATTTTTTATTTTTTATGGAATAGATGTGCCGGACGCTGGATGTGCCGGACGCTGGGCGGAGAAACTTTTTCCTTTTTCTGTAACTCTGGAGAACAGTTAAAAATTCTTAATTTTCTGCCTCATAATCAGAATTTGGGGCACACTGTCTGTTGTAATTCTTAATTTTCTGCTTTATTTTCAGGATTTTAGGGCACGCTGTCTGCAATTTTGCAAAACTCTCAGGTCCCAAAAGATGCCTGCCAGTGCCGCTGCATATATCACACCAAAACCGCCTGGATATCAGACACCACTCCGTCCGCCACTGTCTTAAAGTACAATACTTAGAACTTTCTGCTTTCCGCTTTTTGAATAAAAAACATGCTGGCTGTCTGCCACACAATAAACGGTCCTCTGCAGCACAGACACCTGGATTCTTTCCATACCAGCCGGGTGGAGAAACTTTTTCCTTTTTCTGTGACTCCGTAGAACTGTTAGAAATTCTTAATTTTCTGCCCCGTTTCCAGGATTTGGGGCTCACTGTCTGCCGCTTTGCAATGACTTTCAAGCCCCAAAAGGTGCCTGCCAGTGCCACTGCATTTAGCCTGCCAGAACCGCCTGGGCATCAGGCACCGGTCCGTCCGCTGCCACTGCCTGGAAGCAGAAAATTTAGAATTTCTTACTGTTCGAAGGCGGAACAGAAAAAGGAAAAAGTTTCTCCACCCGGCGTCCGGGCGGCCAATAGGTATATTCAGAAAATAAAAAAGTCTCTCCTCCCAGCATCCGGGCTGCCAATAGGTATATTTAGAAAACGAAAAAAGTCTCTCCTCCCAGCGTCCGGGCGGCCAGCAGGTATATTCAGAAACAAAAATACCCTGTGCATTCCGTCCCAGTAACTGCACAAGGTATTTATATTCATTCCTTACATATTGGCGGCCTAATGGCGGCCTCTTAATTCCTCCTGACCGCCACAAGCCCCCTGCAGCGGTTCAGGCATGCATAAATTTCCTGCCTTCTCGGTACTGCAAGGTTACATGGCGGATATTTCCCGCCGCAGACAGCCCCAATGCCCTTTTCCTTTACAAGTTTTTCCAGCATTGCAGTCACTTCCTGCAAATCGCGTTTGCCGTCAAAAAGCTTCTGTCTTGCATATTTCACCATATATCCTAGCGCCATCGTCTGTTCACTGTCTGCCAGCTGCTCCACATAGCGCAGTTCAATCGTATCTCTGTCAATGGAAACTGCATCCTTTCCCATGCCCTTAACTTTCATCCGGTCATTTCCCGCTGCTTTTTTATCTGAAGCAAATACACGGTGGAAAACTGGCGGTTCACATTTTTTCAGTACAGGCTTGTCCTTCGCAAAATCCAAAAACCGTGCAGCTTCCTGTTTTGCAAAATCCGTAATTTCCGAAGGCTCATACTGCATCATCTGAATCACATGATCTGCTTTGTAAAAATAGGAACCGCAGCTGCCTGCTACCAGAATCGTGGAAATGCCATAGGAAGCGGACAGCTCCTCTACCCGGTCAATAAACGGCGTAATCGGCTCCATTTCTTTATGCACCACACGTGCCATCAGCTCATCGCGAATCATAAAATTCGTAGCGCTTGTATCCTCGTCGATTAAAAGCAGACGGGTTCCTGCCTCCACTGCCTCTATGACATTTGCAGCCTGTGATGTACTGCCGCTGGCATCTTCGGTTGTAAAGGCTTTTGTGTTTTTTCCATTTGGAAGTCCGTTGATAAACATCGAAATATCTGTCTGCTTAATACTCCTGCCGTCTTCTGCACGGATTTTTACAGCCGTATCATCGGTAATGACATACTCTCTGCCATCCCCCGCAATATGATTATACACGCCGCGCTCCAACGCCTTTAACAGTGTAGACTTTCCATGGTACCCGCCGCCTACAATCAGCGTCACGCCCTGTGAAATACCCATTCCCCTGATTCTGCCTTTATTCGGCAGCTCCAGCTCAACAGCCATAGACGCAGGGCTTCGAAACGCAGCTGCCTGTTTCATCGGACGGTCTGAAATACCGGATTCACGCGGCAGAATGGCACCGTCTGCCACAAACGCAGCCAGCTTTCTTTCCACAAGCTGTTTTCTGATATAATGCTGGTCTTCTGCAAGCTGCCTGACTTCCTCTAAGTGTTTTTTGTCTGCATTTTTATAAAATAAAGACCGCTGCACGCATTCCGGCAGAAACCGGAACAGAATTTTCGAAAGCTCCCCTGCCTGAATCGTACGTCCGTTTGCCGGAAATCCGATTTCGAGCCTTACAGTCAGATTTCCAGTATCCGGGTCTATTTCACAGGCGCTGCGCTCTAGTATTTCCTGTCCCGGGCGGCTGACGGACAAAAGGCCGCTCTTTCCCGAACCTCTGGCCTTGTGGGAATACTGCTCCGCCTCTTTGCCAAACCGCCGGATTAACGCGTCTGTAAGCGCAGTCCTTGTATGTTTTTTCTGTATCATATCTGCCGGAAATCCAGCCTTTTCTCCATTTATATGAATGCTGACTTTGGAAGGAGCCGCAAACGGATCCCCCTGTACATGATCAATGCCCAGCACATAGGTTCCAAACTGATAACTGCCCTGGGTGTCTTTGTACGCCGGATAGCCTCTGTGGTCAATCCTTCTTAGTATTTCCTGTAAATCCTCTGAACGTTTCATTTCTAAACTCTGCTCCTTTTTCCTTTCCTGATGCCCGGCATTTATTCTGCTGTCTGCTCTTCGTCAAATTCGCAGTAATCCATCCCGCTTTCTGAGCGGAAGCTGTATTTCTTCCTTTCACCGTTATATTTCCACAGCAGGCTTCCCTCCATATCCATATAAGAATGCGCTGCTGCCAGGTCATCCAGAAACTGTGCCAGATCCAGCACAAATGACTGTGCATCTTCATCATTTGTACACTGCTCTTCGCAAAATTCATTTTCTACATAAAAACGCAGCGTAAATGCATCCATATCGCTCTCATCGTCAAAGGATGCATTTTTAAAATACACACTGCGGCTGTTCTCCATCCGGTTTTTCACGAATGAAATGCTTGAATAAATACGCGACTGCCCGATATCATCTGCTTCCAGATATATTTTATAACTGATTTCTAACTGCGCCATAATTTGTTTTTCTCCTTTACTTTT
>CAJTVR010000026.1:12960-50481 GCA_910580075.1 uncultured Eubacterium sp.
AGAAGCCTGGCGTACTCTTCATATCGCTGCATGGTTTTTCTCCTTTACTTTTATCTTCCGGCTATGCGGCGGCAGGCAGCATAGCCCGTATCTGCAGCTTATTTACACAAGCTGTGTCATCCCTCCTGTTAAAATCCCGATATTATCTTCATAAATCTGAGGAAACTGCTCCATCTGCAGCGGATTTATGCCGCTTCCTGCTTCGATTGTATATCCCGGGCGGTTATATTTTTGAATAAACCAGTCCTTATATCCGGCATACCCGGACGCACCCGGTGTTACTTCCACCGCATATCCGCTCACTTCTCCAAAATACCTGGCTATCCGGTAGGAATTTTCCGGTTCATAATCCAGATATTTCCAGTAAATAACCTCTCCCTGGGTATGATACGCCAGTATCAGCTCAAAATCGTTCCGAAGCGTATAATCATAAACCGCCCTGCTTTCCGGTGCCGTAAGAGGCGCTTCTCCGACAAAATCCCTGGGTGCCGGAGACTGATAGCCCTGGGCATATTTGATTTCCCTGGCATTTTCCCATCCTGCCGGAAACTGCAGGTTCAGATCAACCCCGTCAATATTTGCTTTCCAGCCGTCCGGAAATGGAATATCCGGGTAGTCTGCAGCGATATGGCTGGCATTTTCATAATATGCCCCGTCATCTAAAATCCCGTTCACCAGATCCACGCCGTCCGGATTCACCAGCGGCAGCAGATACAGGGAAAAGCCGTAATACAGCCAGGAGGCACGCACTCCTGCAATTTTCTGCCCTGCAGCAAATGCCCTTGCATACTCTTCTGCAAACTTTAGCAGAACCGGTGTCGTAATCCACTCATTGGCATGAAAGGAAGCATTATAAAACACCTGCCTGATGCCTTCTCCGATCCGCAGCGCAGACATCCGGTGCCCTGTTACGCTGTATCCGACTGGTTCCTCATGCAGAAACGGATAACGCACCAAAAGCCCCTCCAGAATCCAGTCCGTCAGTATCGAAGTATACGGCACTTCCTCCGATACAAGCGGAAAATCAAAAGGAACCAGGATCACTGTACCCGGGCGCAGATTCATAGGATTGACTGCCGGATTCGCATCTGTAATCCCCCGCACAGTCGAATGCATGCGTTCTGCAATCTGCCAGAAAGAATCTCCCTCTTTAAGCCGGTACGGCGTATAGCCTTTCAGATAAGGAATCAAAAGATCCCACTGAAATTTCTCCACCTTACACAAATGCTCTTCTCCCAGAAAATCTTTTAAGGCTTCACAGGTGCGGTCCCCAAAAATCCCGTCCGTTTTTACCGGATGTCCTGCACGTGTCAGTGCAAGCTGTATATATTGTACAAGTGTCCCTTTGTCTCCTGGATTTAAATCTTTCATACACTTACTCCCGCCTCCGGCAGAACTTATGTAACGCCAGAACCGTTTTTTACCAGTATATGCCTTTGGAAGAGAAAAATGCTGCCTTTTCACAAGATACAGCAAAACGCACCGGCACATTGTGATGCTCTATGTTACTGGCACAGGCAGGTGTCTTTTGGGGACTTCCGGCAAAGTTAACGTTTTTTTGCATACCTGCAGGACTTCTGGAACAGGAAAAAGCCCAGTACAAACAGTACTGCCAGCGAGCCGATGCCGTAATTCAGGCTTCCTGTCGCCTGGCTCGTGGCACTGACCAGCAGCGTGCCAAGAAAAGACGCTCCTTTGCCGCAGATATCAAAAATCCCAAAATACTCCCCTGATTTTTCCGGCGGAATAATCTTCGCGAAATAAGAGCGTGACAGTGCCTGTACCCCGCCCTGAAACAGCCCGACGCACACAGCCAGAATCCAGAATTTCGGCTGGGAATCCAGTGTCATCCCAAACAGCGTAATCACAGTATAGGCGGCAATGCAGACAGAAATCAGCACCCGTGCCGGAAATCTGCCTGAAAGTTTTCCAAAAACAAGCGTAGCCGGAAATGCCACAATCTGTGTCAGCAAAAGAGCCAGCAGAAGTCCTGTCGTATCCAGGCCGAGCGCTGTGCCGTAAGCCGTCGCCATATCAATAATCGTATATACTCCGTCGATATAGCAAAAAAACGCCAGCAGAAACCAGAAGACTTCCTTGTCCTTACCCATATGCTTTAAAGTGCTGCCAAGCCTTTTAAAGCTGCCGCTGATAACTCCTTTCTTAGCTTCCACATAATGCTTTTGCCTGTAAGAGATACACAGAGGCATGGATGCTGCAAACCACCAGAGGGCTGAGATTACAAAAGCAGCTGTCATTGCAGCCATCTGTCCAAGCCCGAAGCGCCCGCTGTTTAATACAAGAACCAGCCCTATGACAAACGGCACACAGCTCCCAATATACCCCCATGCAAATCCTCTCGCAGACACTTCGTCCATGCGCTGCGGCTCTGTCACATCCGAAAGCATGGAATCGTAAAAAATAATGCTTGTAGAAAATCCGCATTTTGCAATGACAAACAGAATAAGAAATATAAACCAGTGTCTTGTAAATCCAAGCAGCGAACACCCCGCCGTTCCAATCAGCATGCTTACAGCAAATACCGGTTTCTTAAAGCCTCTAAAATCTGTCATCGTTCCAAGCACCGGCCCGGATAATGCCACAATGACTGTTACTGCTGATGCAGCATATCCCCAGTATGCCAGATAATCAACGGAAGAAATCCCTGCTTCTTTTGCAATCGCATCAAAATAGATCGGAAACAGTGTGGATACGAGCAGTATAAATGCAGAATTCCCCACATCATACAGCACCCATGCTTTTTCCATTCCGGTCAGTTTTATTTTATCTGGCATCGTATCATCTCCCATTCTTTTATTCACATGTTACAGTCTGCCTTTATTTTGTTCTAAAAATGAAAATATCTCATCATAAAACTGCAGCCGCGCCCTCTCTTTTGCATTAAAAATTTCATGTTTTGCATCCAGCATCCATACCAGCCTGGCATTTTTCAGTTTTCCTGCAAACCTTAAGATTTCATCTGTATCCACCATATGTTCCCTGCCCGCTGCAAACACCAGCACAGGAATTTTGATTCTGGAAATATTTTTGTAATCCTGCACATACCTGGCAGCTTTTGCTGCCGCACATACCCAGCCGTAAGCTGCCCCGCTGTTTTGGTTTCTCCAGTTTCCAAGCCTTTTTTCATGTGCATACAGATACCGCTCCTGCGACAGGCAGGAACTTTTTTCAAACCGCGGCTTTGCTGTAAATCCCCGCTGTCCGGCTGCATAAGCCTTTCCAAAACCGCATGCCCTGCAGATATCTGCAGTCAGCATAGCCGCCGGATAAGGCAGTCCCCGCACTTTCATCTGTATCATCGGCGAAGACAGTACAGCCTTTTGAAAATCATCCGGATACCGCTGCAGATATATACTGCCAATCGCACCACCCATAGAATGTGCAAATAATATCATTTCATTCTGATACACAGCTGCAATTTTTTTTACAAATATATGCAGGTCCCTTACATACTGCGCAAAACTTTCTACATATACTTTTTCCATATTTCTGAGTACGCGCTGTGACCGTCCATGCCCCCGGTGTTCCGGCAGAAATACCGCATAGCCTGCCTGCAGAAAATAGAACACAGCCTCGTTATATTTTTCTGCAAATTCACTGAATCCATGAGAAATGACAATGCATGCTTTCGGATGCTCCGGCACATACGTACAGTAAAAAATCTGTGTGCCGTCATAACTGGAAAAAAAGCCGCTGCGGCGGTATTTTCTAAGATACGGCTCCGCCTGCTGTTTCATCTGTTCTCTGAACCCTGTTTCCTTAAGATACTGAATGGTTACTTTTTCTGTCATAATACCTTTCCGTCTTATTACAATCCTATAATACCTTTTCCATTTTTCTTACAATTTCGGGAACCAGTTTCCCGTTTTCGTATTCATCTACAACCCTGCGTGCCAGTTTCGGATCGTTCGTAATCATAGCGTCTGTTTCGTGCTCGCACAAAAGCCGCATATGCTCTTCTTCATTGACTGTCCAGACATGCACTTTCATTCCATGTTTACGGCACTCTTCAAAAAACTCCGGATACTGCACATTATAAATTGCCGGATGCAGCGCATCTGCCTGCACAACATTTCTTGCATAATCCACCGCACGTATCAGGCCGTCCTGATAAAGCATTCCGGTTACGGCATCCGGGCAGAGCCTTCGAATTTTACGAATAGTATAATGATTAAACGATGAATAGATGACCCGGTTCTCCAGCCCGTGTTTCTGTGTCAGCTCCAGCACTTTTTCTTCGATTTCAGGATAAAAAACCACTCCTGTTTTTAACTCTGCGTTAATAGTCAGATTGGAAGGCTTAATCAGCTCATATACTTCTTCCAGTGTCGGAACGCACTGCGTGCCAAACTCTGGAAAATGTTTATTGACATTGATTTTCCTTAACTGGTCATACGTATAATCCTTCACCCAGCCTGTTTCATCACTGACCCGGCCAAGTGTTTCATCGTGTATGACAACAAGCCTGCCGTCTTTTGTCATCTGCACATCCAGCTCAATGCCGTCAGCCTTAAAATCTGCGGCCAGTCGAAAAGATGCCAGTGTGTTTTCCGGTGCATAGCCGCTGGCTCCTCTGTGAGCCCATACATATGTTTTTTTCATGTTACCTCCGCCCTTCATTTCTATATATCACTGCTGCTTATGATCTTTCAAATAGATCAGAGCCGGTCGAGCAGCCCGCCCAGCCCTTCATTTTCATAAATTTCCCTGTAATATGCCGCCTCACTCAGAATCAGTTCATCTATCACCTGCATTCCCAGCAGCTCAACCGGAGCCTTATCATCTGTCAGAAGATAATCTCCCGGTTCATATGCGCTAAGGCCGTCTGATACCTGGTCGATCAGATCTGCCAGTTCCGCATCCGGCGCTAAAGCCGTATTGTCCTGCATTACCTCCAGAATATCCGGAGAAGCGGAAGCAAACAGCTCTCTGTTTGTAGATCCTTTGACATCCACCGTATATACGGTGTCAAATACTCTGGAAATCGTATCCGCCAGATACTGGTTAATGCTGCCTTCCTTTGTTCCCCGCATATTCATATTGACAGCCATCACACCGTCCGGCGTCAGATGTTCTTTTACCATCGTAAAAAACTCAGCTGACGACATCTGAAACGGTATTGTAATATCCTGATAAGCATCCACCATAATCACATCATATTTTTTATCTGATGCCTGTAAATATGCCCGTCCGTCATACGTCGTCACCGGCACAGCTTCCGGCAGATGAAAATATGTCCGGGCAAGATCTGTAATCTTTTCATCAATTTCCACCCCTTCGATATCTGCATGGTAAAAATACCGCCCGCACTGGGATGCATACGTCCCGGTACCCATGCCCAGAATCAGAATATCCAGACTGTCCTTTTCATACACTCCTGCCATAAACGGAGCCGCCATTGCATAGTCATAATACATGCCGCTTAAGCTTTTGTCCTTTTTCAGAATGGACTGCACGCCAAACAAAACATTGGTAGATAGAATAACACTGTCTTCATCTTCTTTTACCTGCAGATAATTATAGACAGACTCTCCTTCATAAACCAGATCTTTTTCCCAGAATGCAAAGCTGTCAGACGTCCCTAACAGACAGCAGAGTATAAAATCAAACAGCCCCGCCGCTATCCTTTTGGCTTTTCTTTTGGCTGATATAAAATAAACCAGCGCCAGAAGCAGAAGAATGCCCGAAAAAATCAAAAAAGTCACAGACGTCCCTACAGCCGGAATTGTTACAAAAGTAGGAAGAAACGTGCCGAGAATGCTTCCGATTGTGTTAAATGCATTCAGCATCCCGACCGTTTTTCCATTGTCGTCCAGACTATCTACCGTATATTTTACAAGCGACGGTGTAACGGTTCCGAGCAGAAACAGCGGAAATACAAAGATCACCATACAGGTACAAAACGCCGCCAGAATTAAAAACTGATTGCTGACTGTAAAAATTAAAAGAGCTGAAATCCCAAGAATGATATATTTTCCCACAACCGGAATAAGCGCAATCCACACAGCTGCAACTACCATTCTCGCATAAAGCCGGTCCGGGTCCGGATGTTTATCCGCAGCCCAGCCTCCGTAAATATTGCCGAGCGCCATCGCAATCATAATCGTTCCAATAATAATCGTCCATACAATCTGCGAGGAACTAAAATAGGGAGCAAGCAGACGGCTTGCCCCTAATTCAACTGCCATTACAGACATTCCTGAAAAAAACTCTGTCAGATACAGATACACTTTATTATTTAGAATGCGTGCTTTTTCCATTTCTCCGCCTTTCCTTATGCTTTTCATTTTCTAATATCATAACAAATTATACAGATTCTGGCAATCATTCTTTTCACCGTTCCTTTATTCCTGCTACGGCTCTAAAAATCCCAGATATTCATCAAATAAATTGAAAAGCATATCTCCGGAACAGACTGGTATCCGGGCTGTCGAACTGCCCAGAGGTGCATAGGTATACAGATCATGCGCCTTTGTCAGTACCAGCGCTGGCACCACATCATAATCCGGCCCGGCCAGTACTTCGATATACGCACAGTATTTTGCCGCCTGGCTGACCTCTTCCGGGTCGATTTTATCTTTCATTTTAAACTCCAGTGAAAAAACATAGTGGTCTGCTATCACAAGTACATCCGCATAAATCCGGATATATTTTGCTCTTTTTAAGCGCAGTTCGAATGCGATTTCCCATCTGGAAACGTCCACTGCGTCCAAATCTGCAAACAGCTGCCTCATCGTATCATATTCATCCCAGAAAGAATGAAACAGCCCCCTTGTATCGTTCAGGTTTCTCCCGATCTGCCTGCATCCCTGTTTCAGCATCTCAAACCACTCTGTCCGGTTCTCCTTTAAAAATTCCCACACCATTGCATAATAGCCGCAGAAATCTCCAAGTCCGGTATGCGGCACCGTCTGGCGCACAAGCCCGTGCCAGCGGAAGGCCTCATCTTTATAGCACAGCTCTCTCATATAAGGTGAGCCATACAGATAATGATGAATTACTGCACGGTCTTTATGCAGATGCGCCGCAATTTCCCGTGCCTTTATTCCGTCATTTCTGCAAATCAGTGTATAAATATCTCTTTCTATGATATCCATGATATGTATATTCCTTTTATCTTTATTTTATCCTTAGCAAAGCCGTTCCGGCACATGAAGCCGGTCTTATCAGCCATCCGGGATAGGGATTACCGGCGCATCATTTTCCAAAGTTTCGGTTACCCGGTATCCCTGATCCATTCTAAGCCTTCTGATTCTAAAGCGGCCCTCCTTAAAACTGAAAGTAAATAAACTGGCCTGCATCATATCCCGGCCCGTAAATGCCAAACAGGAAAATATAGCAAAACATTCCAGCAACAACACCCCATCGAAACCATGCACACTGCTTTTTCAAAAACGTATCCAGTGTATCCTTCCCTGCATACTTTATAATGCTTACCAGAAACATGACAGCCAGTGAGAAAATAAGCACATTCATCTCCATTCGTTTTAATCCCAGTCTGTAAAAAGTCCCGTCTGAAAGTACCCACCAGTCCGGTTTTGTAAAGATTCTGCCAATATATCCTGCTGCCTGGGCAAGTGACTCTGCCCGGAAAAATATCCAGGCAAATGTCGTTAAAATAAAAACTGCCGCTGTCTGGCCGAAACGAAAACTGAATGAATCCCGTTTTGTATTTGTCCATTGATAAATCTGATCGCGGATATTTCTTGTTTCTGCAGCAGTCACCTGAAAGATGCCATGTATGCCGCCCCATATCACATAATGCCAGCTGGCCCCATGCCACAGGCCGCTTACAAGAAACGTAATCAGAATATTGATATGCCTTCGAATTCTGCCGCATCGGTTTCCGCCCAGAGGAATATATAAATAATCTTTAAACCATGTACTCAGGGAAATATGCCACCGTCTCCAGAATTCCTGAATGCTTCTGGAAAAATACGGTGTGTCAAAATTTTCCATCAGTTCAAATCCCATCACCTTTGCCGCACCAATAGCAATCGTCGAATAACTTGCAAAATCACAGTAAATCTGAATAGAAAATGCCGCTGCTCCCAGAATCAGCACCACGGTCCCATAAAAGTACCAGGAATCAAATACCGTATCCGCCAGAACTGCGATCCGGTCGGCGATGACCATTTTCTGAAAATATCCCCACAGCATAATCCGAAGGCCGCTGGCGATCCGGTCGTAATCAAACAGCTCCCTGCGCCCCGCCCTGTCCATCCGGCCGATCTGCCCCAGAAGATTTTTAGACCTTTCAATCGGCCCGGCAACTAACTGCGGAAAGAAGGATACAAATAGCGCATATTTTATAATATCTTTTTCAGGCTGTATATCTTCCCTGTAAACATCCATCGTATAGCTCAGCGCCTGAAACGTATAAAAAGAAATACCTGCAGGCAGTACAAAATCAAACGGTTTTTCCACCATCTGAAATCCAAACTGATGCAATAGAACATTCACATTGCCCAGCATAAAATCAAAATATTTAAAAAAGGCCAGAATACATAAATTCAGCGTAAAACTGACTGCCACAATCCACTTTCTGATAACCGTTTTTTCCCGGTATTTCGCAAGCAGCAGCCCGCTGAGCCAGGTCAGAAATGTAGAGCCTGCAATTAACACCGCATATTTTGCATTCCAGCTCATATAAAAATAGTAGCTTGCCGCAAGCAGCCACAGGCAGCGCAGCTTCTTTGGAACCAGAAAATACACCGATACTACTGCCGGAAAAAAAATCAGAAAACTGAATGAATTAAACAGCATGTTTTATTCCCTCTTTCCGGGGCTTTCGCATGCTCTAAGCCGCGGCGTCCCCTCCTGCTAAAATCAGCTCCCTGCCGTATTTCAGGCAGAGCTTTTATGTCTTATTACAGTTTTTTCCATTCAGAGGGAATTTATTCACCAATATAAAAAAAGCCATAAACAGTATGCAAGCCGCACTTATGGCATCATACTGTTCATGGCTTTTAGATTCTAAACTTCATCCAGTATAAACTGTCCGACCAGTTCATCCAGCGTCGCTGCCTGAGCTGACAGTTCTTCGCTTGTCGCAGAAGATTCTTCAGCAGTAGCTGAATTATTCTGCACAACTTCTGAGATCTGGCTGATACCCTGTTCTGCCTGACGCATCGTCTGAGCCTGCGTAATGACCATTGTACTCAGATTCTTGGAAGACTCTGCAATCTGCTTGATTCCGCCTACTACATTGTCAATAGAGCTTGATGCACGTTCCACTGCACGGCTGCCTTCCGCAATTTCCTTCATGGAACTTTCAATCAGGTTTCTTGTATCCACAGCTGCCTGCGCACTCTGCTCAGCAAGCTGTCTGATTTCTTCTGCAACTACAGAAAATCCCCGTCCTGCTTCGCCGGCTCTTGCTGCTTCAATAGAAGCATTTAAAGACAGCAGGTTTGTCTGGGATGCAATCGATTCAATTTCAGAAATAATATTACCAATCCGAGCCGAAGAATCACTGATTTTCTCCATAGCTGTAACCATTGTATGCATTTCATCCCGTGTATGGTCTGCTTCATCTGCATAATTTTTAGCCTGTTTGTAAGATTCTTCTGCACTCTGAGCACTCTTTTCCATTGTTTCTGTAATATCTATAATTGTAGCCTGAAGCTCCTGTACTGCACCAGCCTGTTCTGTAGCGCCTTCTGCAAGGTTCTGCGCAGCATCCGCAAGATTCTGGGATCCGCCGGACACCTGGCTGGAAGCCTCCCCAATTGAGCGCAGTGTCTTCGTCATCTGCTCTCTGAGCCCGCCCATAGATTTAATTACTTTTTTAAAATCATTTGTATATCTGTCAGCAACATCCGATCTGACTGAATAATTACCGTGTTCCATTTCGCCAAGACATACGCCGATATCATTGACAATCACATTCAGTACCCCTGCCATTTCTGAAGCATCATGTATCATTTCTGCAACTTCATCATGTGATTTTATCTCTGGGAACGGAGAACTCAGATCGCCGGAAGCAAATCTCTTAAAACGCTCTCCCAGCTCGTTGAGCGGATCTGCAATATCTTTCGAAATCCGTTTTCCAATCCTCATGGATACAACCACTGAAATCACAACTACAGCCAGAATTACGATAATCAAAACAATGCTCATAACTGTAAGCATTCCTGACAGCTTCTGCCCTTCCGAAACCTTTACGTCCATAAGTTCTGACAGTTTTGTGTATATACTGTTATAAACGTCTGCCAGCTCATTCAGCGCAATGTCCTGCGCCTGCTTGCAGAGTTCACGGTCTGTCGTTGCCCCGATTTCCATAATCCTGGCATCTATTTCCCAGTAGTTTTCCAGTTCTGCCTCAATCTGATCGTATGTCTCCCTGCCGGACTTCGATACGATCGTATTTTCAATCAAAGCAAAATTTTCATTAAATGCAGCAGTCGCCTCTGCATGCTGTTTTACAACTGTCTCAATAGCATCCGGATTATCATAACCAATTGCTGCACGCAGTGATGACCTGACATCAGCAAATTCAAACATTGCCTTCCCAATGTCTCCCTGCGCAAATCCATAGTTGGTCAGTGCATAAGAATACCTGTTCGCAGCAACAATCAGCGCAATCAGCCCCAGCAGCGCCGAAATTGCCGTAATTAATGATACTAGAAGAAAAGACCTGGTCAGCTTTTTTTCTATCTTTTCATCTCTAAACATAAATACTTCTCCTCCTCATTGGCTCATGCTTCATTTGGCCGCAGTTTTTCCTAACCATGACCAGCCGGATGCATCATCGGACAGGCATGGGAATATGCAGTGCGGGCTACAGTATTATCCCGGATTATGTACAGGCTTCCACGATTATGAAATTGTCGGCATTTTTATTATAACGTTTTTTTCCAGCTTGACAATAGCTTTTATCAAGAAGTCACAATCATTTGTAACAGTCCGGACAAACCGGCCTGTTACATGCAGTAATCCCTGGAAACTGCTTCCCAATGGAATTTTTGCACACCTGAATCATGTTCTTACAATACATACCGTTTCCACGCACTGCCTGATCCTCACCTGCATATTTTTTCATCATCCAGCCATCGCAGCAGCACACGCGCCGTCTCCTTCATATCAATCGGCTTGGATACAAAATCATTCATCCCTGCTGCAATCAGTTCTTCCCTGACTCCCTGCACTGCATCCGCTGTCAGTGCTATCACAGGCAGTTTTTTAAAATAATCCTCTTTATGCGCACGGATTTTTTCCACTGCTTCCACACCATCCATCACAGGCATATAATGATCCATAAACACAAGATCATAGTGATTTTCGCAAATAAGCTCCAGCGCTTCTTTCCCGTTTGCCGCTACATCAATCTGCATCTGAAACGGCTCCATCAGTGCTTTTGCAACTTCCTGGTTAATCTCGTTGTCGTCTGCCAGCAGCACTTTCGCCTGCGGTGCCGTAAATGTAAACACATTCTCTTCTTCTATATCCGGCCGGTCTTTTGCCTGTGCAAAACTGCCGATTGTATCTTCGCTCTTAATCCCCTGCCATATGGTAAAGAAAAAATCGCTTCCCGTGCCATACTCGCTCGTTACAGAAAGCTCGCCGCCCATCAGCTCCACCAGCTGGCGGCATATGGCAAGTCCGAGCCCGGTGCCTTCCTTGCCCTGGTTTTTCTTAATATCTACCTGGGTAAATGCATCAAACAGACGGTTTAAATCCTGTTTCCTTATTCCTTCTCCGGTATCAGCAACAGATACATACAGCTGCATCCGGCTATCTTCCCGTTTTTTCTGTTTTACCTGTATGGTCACGTTTCCTTTCTCTGTAAATTTAATCGCATTGTTCATAATGTTAATTATGACCTGGCGGATGCGCAGCCCGTCTCCATATAACAGCCTTGGTATCTGCTCATCTATGTCCAGAACAAGCCTTAAATTCCGGTCTCCGATTCTGGTCTGTCCTATGACCTGAATATCCCGCAGCATCTGAACAATATCATATGTATCCTGTGCAATTTCAAATTTTCCAGCCTCAATTTTGGAAAAGTCAAGCAGATCGTTAATGAGTTTTAGCAAAGCACTGCCAGAGCTTTTTATGTTCATAAGGTATCTTTTTACATCAGGGGTCCATTCCCTGCGGAGCAGCACTTCTGTAAGTCCGACAATCGCATTCATAGGCGTGCGGATCTCATGGGACATGTTCGATAAAAAAACAGATTTAGCCTGATTTGCAGATTCAGCCTGCTCCTTCAGCTCCTTCATAATCTGCGCCTGCTCCTGTACATGGAGCGTATAATGATAGCTGTCAGTAATATCACTCAGGACATACATCCTGCCATAATATACATTTTTCTGCTCAATCAGATAACTGCTGGCAGAATAAATACTGCTGTCCCGCTGAATCGTTTTTTCTTCTAATATACAGTCGTCCAGATCTTCCAGTATCGCCTCTGCTCTGCCAGGCGTGATTCCTTCATAAATCTGTTCCGCCTTCCGGTTAAAATAAATAATGTTTTCATCATTATCCACCACTACCAGCCCCGCACACAGCTCGTCCACCGCAAGCTCTTTGGCCAGTGTCAGTGTATCTAAAATGCCTCCTTTAAAAATCAGCACCGACAGCAGCAGTGTATCCGCCAGATACGCTACCAGCATGACATCATACCCTTTTGTAACATCGCTTAAATATATAAGAAACCCTGCCACCGCTATAAGATTCATCAGAATCAGATAACCGGACTGCTTCTTTTCAGATTCCTTTTTAGATTTTCGGTAATGACTGCAGCAGACTGCCACCATAATAATGACATAAAGGATCATAATCATGCTGTTCAGATTGTAAACCGGCCCGTGCTCTAATACAAGATGCGGAAAAAATCCATTTTTTTCAAAGCGGATACTGCTGTAAAACAGCGTATGTCTTTCACAGTTAAATGCTAAAAACGCAATAACCGTGTGAAATCCTGCCAAACCGACAGCTATTCTTTTCGGAACCTGTATCTTGCATGCCTGCATCACAAACAGAAACTGGCAAAGCGGCGTAAACGGTTTGCCCAGATATGAAAATTTCAGCGCCATCAGCGCCTCTTCCATAGTCTGCGCCTGCAGTTCCAGCAGGCATCCTGCAAAATTGATGCCTAACGACAGCACCAAAAGCAGAAGCGTCTGCTGCTGCCTGGCCGGCTTGTGGCAGATGACATAAGATGCTTCCAGCATCAGTATAATAATTCCGATATACTGGGTTATAATAAAACACGTATACATAAATCTCTCCTCCTGTTATGACTGCTGGCAGACGGCTGGCAGCAGCCATAACATTTCCTTTAGCAGCAGCATTTCTTCAGGCTGCCATTCCGGCTCCCTGCGCTCTGCCGGCTTTTTCCCCGGTCTGTCTTTTCCTCAGGCTGCAATTTCCGGTATCATATTCCGTCCGCATACGGGCAGCAGGCTTTTTCCTCCTTTACTGCTCCTGTACTTTCTTTTCGAACTCACTGACTGGCACCGGTTTTGAAAAATAGTATCCCTGTATCATATCGCAGCCCTGTGCGGCAAGGAAATCAACCTGCTCTTTTTTCTCAATTCCTTCTGCCACAATTTTCATATTCAGCTTTTTCGCAAGACGAATCGTTTCCATAACTACGATTTCTCCCCGGCCGTTCGAATCTGAGCCACGGAAAAAATCCGTATCCAGCTTTAACACATCAATCGGAAGGTCTTTTAAGGAATTCAGCGACGAATATCCCGTCCCGAAATCATCCATATCAATGCAGAACCCATACATTTTTAGTTCCTTTAAAATCTGCTGCAGTATATTTTTGTCTCCGAAAAAGGCGCTTTCTGTCAGTTCCAGCTCTATCATACTACGGTCCGCCCCATAACTGTCTGTCAGACGGCAGATATGCTGCGCAAGATCCGTCCTCGTAAAATTCGCTCTGGATACATTTACAGAAACCGGAACCTGCTTTTTCCCCTGTATTTTCCATTCAGACTGCAGCTTTGCCACTGCAGAAATCATATAATCGTCCAGCCGTGTAATAAATCCGTTTTCCTCAAAAATAGGGATAAAACGATTCGGACTAATCATTCCTTCATCTGGTGAAATCCACCGCACCAGCGCTTCTGCACCCACAATCTTTTCTGTCACCGGATCATATTTGGGCTGCAGATACATCTGAAACTCCCGATTGAGAAGGGCAGCCTCCATCTGTTCTTCTACTTTAAGCTTCCACAGCTGTTCTTCTAAAATCTGCTGGTCAAAAACTTTAATATGCGTCCCTTTCTTTTCACCGACCATTCCTCTGGCCGCACTGGCATAATGATAAATCTGGTCTATATCCAGCTGCCTGCGCCTTTGTATCTCATGCATTTTCCCATCTGTCTGCGGCTCAATCAGATACAGCCCCGCACAGAAAGAAATTCCGCGGTCTTTTTGAACCCCGGTTAATTCTGCTAACAGCTTTTTCAGACGTTTCTCCGTCATTCTGTCACTATCACACCGAAGCAGAATTCCAAAGTCAGCTTTTGCAAATCTGGCAAACGTTTCCCCGCATTCCATATTTACCTGCAAATAGCTGCTGATATTTTCCAGCAGCCCTTCCCCTTCCCTGCTTCCATGGCATGCACAGTAATCCTCAAAACGAAACATATGAAGGCTTACCATGGCATATGTACTGGAAGCATTTCGAAACTGGCACAAAATCCTTCTGCATTTCTGCTGAAAATAAATCCAGTTATTGCCTCCGGTAGAAGTATCCAGATACAGCAGATTCACCATCCGCTTCTGCATTCCTATGGAAGACAGCACATTGATAAATAAAAGGATAATCGGCACCATCAAAAAAGCCGCTTCCGCCATTAACGCCACCGCAATAAAGTAAATATGCTTTTGAAGCAGCATGACCTCATCTTTGTAATACACATGTAATCCTGGTAATTCTGCCGGAACTTCTGTCCAGTAAGATTCCCTGAGTATTACATTATCCAGCCATTTTCTATGTCTGTCATAGCTTTTCGGCAGCGTTCCCATACACCTTAACAGAAAATCCCAGGAAGTCATCGTAAAAGCATTGTCCTGTCCCTGCTCTGTTTCCGGAATAAAAATATATCCTTCTGCAGCCGTCACGCCCTGTATCCTTTCAAAGTCCGGTACCGTCTCTCCCGTCTGAAATAAAACATACCCGTCTTCATCTGTAACACAAAGTCCGTTGCTCTCTCCAAGATACCTTTCCAAAACAGCGGCGGACTCCAGAATGCTTTCGTCTTCCCTGCGCATACGGTTTACCAGAAATTTTCCTGCTTTCTGCGCGTCATCATAAATTACCGCTGTCTGGGAATCAAGCAGATATTCTTTAAAAATACCCGCAAATGAAACCGGCATGGCTGCACAGCTTATGATAAAAAACAAAAACAGCACAATCGAAGGCCAGATGCTTTTTTTGTAAAAATTTCTCAATTTTTGTTTTTTAACATTATGGCTGTTTAATTTTTGTCTATTTAATAACTGATTTTTACACATTCTTATCATATGCTCCTTCCAGGAAGGTTTGTTTTGTAAAACGCCAGTGTCTTACTGCATGATTATAGCATACCCGTTCCAAAAAACAATAAGGTAAAAGGAAAAATCAGGTGTGGAAAAATCAAATCCCCCGCAGCTGGCTGACGGTGTATCAAAATTACAGCGCAGCTAAGCTGAGGGATATCCGGCCCTTACGGCATTTGCCAAATACCCATGCAGACATGGCACCTGGCTCATTATCCGCAAAAATAAAAACGACTGCAGGATCCTTTCCGTTTTTTGACACGAAGTATTCAATAATAATTCCAGAGCCTGAAATCGGCATATAAAACTGATTACAAATATGCGTCCGCATCTTTTTCAGTCAGTTCATATCTTTTCATAATTACTTTCTTTATTTCTTCATTCTCATGTCCCATATCCCTGAGTATGTCAACCGCTCCTTTGATGCCCTGTCCAATGCCCTGTTTGAGACCCTGTTCAATACCTCGTTCAATACCTTGTTTAAGGCCCTGATCTAACATTTCCTGCTTCATTAAAAGTATTTTGGGTTCAATAAATGGTCTGATAATTTCCAGTAATTCATCACTCATGCGCTCATCTCCAATCACTTTTTTAAGTTTTTCAATATTTGCCCTGATTGCCACTTCCAGCACAGCTTCTGCAAGTTCCCTGTCCATTTTTCTATCCAGCCTCCGAACACAGCCCATCAGGTTCTCAAGATCCTGTTTTTTCAGTTTTCCTGACAGCGACCGCAGCCATACATGCCGTTCTGGCTTTAATTCTGACGATACTACTATCTGCACCGGAAATGGTATTTTTCCTGTTATGTAGTATATCCCGCCAAAGGGAACCGTTATCTGGTATCCGTGTTTCTTAAAATACCCAAACAGGCCGGCAAGGCGTATGTCACGGATAAGTGAAATGGTAATGTCATCTGCCTTTATGGCATCTGCTGTTTTCCCATATGACTTATATAGACATGCATACCCTTCTGTTTTAAAGAAAACATCGATATTCAGACTGTCCTGCGGATCTTTGTATTCCAGAATGTTGTGTCCCCTGAATATACGTCCGATTTCATTTTCAACCGGCATGCCCGGCCATTTTTTTGTAATAATCATATCGATTTCCAGCGGCTTCACATTCAGATTGTATTCCCTCTCAAACCTCAGGCCGTCCCTGTTTTCTATCATTTCTAAATTCATTGCAGCGGTAAAGGCCGGATGCCATTGTATCTGTGGTTTTTTATTTTTCATGATACTCCTTCTTCTTATTAGTATAGCATAATTTTATATTATGCAAAACAGTTGTTTTATCTTTTCACTTTTAAGCCAGTTTTGTCTTACACTTTGAATTGTGGCAAGACAGTTGTTTTATCTTTTCACCTTTAAGCCAGCTATGCATTCCTCTGCCGTCTTGTGCATCATATGGTCTGGCCAGAGTTATAACACTCCCTAAAAATGGCTGCCGTTTTCCAAATGAAAAAAGTTTCTCCGTCCCGGCGTTCGGATAACTCATGCTTTTGTATCTTTCGAGTAAAAATGCTGAAATTACAGATTAGATGCAGAACTTGAAAAACTCAGAACGGTCTGGTAAAAACCGTAATGAGAAGATATACAGAAAATCTAAAAATATAGAATCACAGAAAAATACCATGGCAGAAGGCGCAGAGAGGGCTGGTCTTATTATTACCAGCCCTCCGGTATCTTCCATTCTTAATGCAGGCCTTTAATTTTCTTTAATCAGAGGCGCTTTCATATTAATATTTCCGTCCATCTTGATAGAACTTGATCCGCAGGATTCTTCCAGCGCACTCGAAGCTGACAGTATCAGCTTCTTTCCTGACTGCGCCGATAAATCTTTTTCGGCCGAAAACTGCATGATACTTTTCGAACCGGCTGAAAAATCACCTTTACTTGTTATTGTAACTGTATCATCACCGGATACCTGTACCGGCTTTGCTGCTGACATGCTGATTCCGTCTTCCGGAGTCATCTTCATATTATTTTCCTTACATGTAACAGAAATAGAATCTTCCGCTGTAACCGTCAGATTTTTTCCGGCATGAATGCTGAAATCATTTGCACTTGACATCGAAATATCATTCCCGCTTTGTACCGTAATGTTTCCGTCGCTGATAATTTTTACTTCCTGATCCGTAAACAGATCGATACCGGATTCTTCATTGATTCTTATAAGAGTAACGCCGTCACTGGCTGTAATCAGAATCTCTTTACGGTCCAGCTTCACTTCTTTCCCATCTGCTGTACGTAAATATTTCACGCGCGGGTCTGCTGTTTTTTCCGTATCTTCCCGGCGTATGGACTGGACAGCATAGGCATCGTTTTCGTCTTCTGTCGGAAATACTACCTGAACCGTATCTCCTTCTTCCGGCATGACATACCAGCCTGTATGCTCTTCTGCCGAAAAACCGGTTGCATAAGGAAACGGATAAGCAGTCCCCTCTGCCTGCGTTTCATCAACCGCCAGATGAACTTTTACTGTATCCTGTTCCGCCTTAAGCACTTCCCCGCTGAGTGTCAGTCCGCTGATATACGGATGACAGATTTTTGCTGCTGAAATGCCCGTTTTTGCTGTTGCCGTCAGAGTACACAGGAATACCGAGCCTTCCAGTCTTAAACTGACTTCCCGCACATAAAGCGTTTTTCCCCTGATACTGACCGTGTCTCCGATTTCTGCAGCGACATGCCCTGTCTGTATGGTATATTCTTCTGCATCTGTTTCCTGATACGAAATTTCTTCATACTGGGACAGTTTACGGTAGCGGGCTGCTTTTTTGCGTACCGTAAAATCACGGATACTGCCAGTCTGGTCTCCATAAGATTTTCCATTTGGCAGTCCAAACGCAAACGACGGCTTTTCGGCCTTAGAATCAGCCACAAGAACACTTCCGCTATGGGATGCCAGCCTTTTTAAAAATTCCCAGTCCGTTTCCCGGTACTGCAGCAGGAGGTTTTGAATCTTCTTTTCCGGTGCCGTACAGCTGGCCGAACCTCCAGCCTCTGAAGCAAGCTGGTTTACAATGCTGCTGTAGGTTTTTTCTTTTTCCTGGAAGGAACGCTTTTTTTCTTCCTTATCCAAAAAAATTGTCCAGGAGACAGCTTCTGCTTCCAGATAATAAACACCGTTTTCACATATGACTCCTACATCCTGCACTACGCCGCAAAAAAGTGTATTTCCGTCTTCCTTAAGCTTAACCGTCTTTACATCCCACTTCTGGTTAATCAGGCTGTCTTCTTCTCCTTCTTTTAAAACACCGCGGACATAAAATCTGGCATGTTCGCTTATTTTTTTGACTAATTCAAGCTCTAGTATTCTTTCAAGCGCAAATGGTTCCACGCTGTATCTTCCTGTTTCCTGCAGTTCCATATGGCATCCTCCTTTTCCGATCTCTTCCTAATGCCCCATACAGCTCAAAATCAGCCGTCCGGGCGTCCCGGCAGCGTTTCTGTTTTAGCCGTACTGCTGTTAAGAAGCAGCCTGGCCTTCCACACGCACAGACGCAAGCATCTGCAAAAACAAATCTTTCCACATATCCTGTTCCCCGCTCAGACAGTTGCAGGAACCCATCAGCAGCTTCCCTTTTAATGAAGTAAAAAACATCAGGTTATACACATCCATATCAATGGCCGGAGATATAAAATCAAACCATGCCAGCCTGTTATCGTCTGCCTGTACTGTCAGGCTTTCTATAATGCTGCCAGACGGATACAGGCGCTGTATCAGCAGCTTTATATCATCACGCACCTGCTCTTCCTGCCCTGGTTCAAGACTTTGTATTTTCTTTGAAAATGTAATGTTTAATGTAGAATCTTCACTGGTATAAATTATTTCAGGCCTGCTTTCATTCGGGTATTTCAGCCGGGCCATTTCCTGGCTCATCCGTACAAAATCATCCGGCATCCAGATCCAAAACTGTTTTTTTAATATTTCCCGCTCCGAAAATACGATATTCCTGCCGTCTGCCCATACACTGCCTTTTTTTATATCCCTGTTTCTGGCTGCTTCCTGGCTCTGCCTTAAAAACTGGATAAAATCTTCATCTCCGTATCGTTCCATACTGCCTCACCGCCTCCGGTTTTACTGCCCGTCATTATTTATTTTCAAAACTCCCCCGCCCGCCGGGCATACCGCCATTGATCCCGACAGCAGCGCCGGCATGCCCTGGACCAGCACGTCATTTTTTCCTTTCAGCCACACAGCACAAGCCGGCACACACGGCATCTGCGTTACCTTGCACACCCCAAAAGGCCCCACATTCAAAAGCGGCACACAGTCTGAAATATTAGCTCTGTCCTTTCCTCTTAATTTTACAAGCCTTCCCGGCGTAGTTCTCAAAGGTGCGTCTATCGTTCCCATACTGCAGCTTATTTTCGCTCCCTGCACTACATAAGATTCTCCCATACGGCTCTGTCTCCTTTCTAAATCCATGACACAAAACAGTTTCTCCCAGGTTCAGCCTGTATTTCATCCGGTATCTGTGCTGCTTTGCCACCGTTTAAAATACAGCCGGCCCGTCCCTTCTGCTCTCTCTGCGGGCACTCTGCCCTCCAGCTCCTGAAATCCGCACCAGGCGGTCAAATATTTCATTATGCGCCAGCTCCCGGAAAGGTTCTCCCAGCCTGCGGCTCAAATACCGTAACAGGCATTCCCTGGAAACCGGTACCGAAGCAAGACAGGAAAGTGCGAAACTGGCATCCATTTCACTGGATGAAGGATTTTCCAGCACCATCCTTGCAAACACGTGCATCACATCCGGAGACACCGTAACCCCTCCCGGCCCTGCATACGGCACATGGGTCATATCCAGCGTATTATAAGCGGTACGGCAGTCTCTGAGGTCTTTATAATCTTTACGCAGACGCGCGCCCTGTGATAAGCGAAACCTGCCAAGCTCCAGCTCATCCCTGCCCGCCTCTCCGTTTTTCAGCCTGAGTTCCAGCTTTCGTACATAAAAGTCATCTGTATAAGCACCTGGATACAGTCGCAGGCAGACTGTCACCTGCTGTTCAAATGCATGAAACGGCAGCATCTCATCCTTTGTCGTTACTGCCTGTCCCTGGTGCCAGACAGCTCCCTTTCCTATAAAAACACAGTCTTTTTCATAACGGATATTAAATCCATATAAGATGCCGTCCGCCCAGTCCGCCAGCCCCATCTTTACCAGGCCAAGCGGAAAATCTCTTAACGCTTCCAGGCTTTCCGTTTTCAGCACTCTGCCTTTGCTAAACAGCGGTTCTGCATAATACTGCATCTGTCAGTGCCTCCCATCAAAATAGTCCGTCTCCCACGCTCCCGGCTCAAACGGCAGAAATCCAGGCATCCGGCTGTAAAGCCTGTCAGCTTCTCTGGCAGCTTCCAGTACAGAAAATCCCCAGCTGGCATCATCCGCATAAATAAACAGCCGCAGCTCTCCGTTACGCATGCCGTCTAAATCCTCCTGCCTTAAAAACGGATAATCCGACAGAAGCTGTCCGTATCCGGTCTCCTGGCGGCTCTCCCGCACGAGTGAATATGAAATCGTAAAGACCTCTTTTCCCATGCCGTCCTTTAACCGGAACACAACCTCCTGTGTTTCCACCGGCCTTGACAGGCATCCATACGCTTCTCCCATCGGAGTTCCTTTTTCCAGCAGCGTTTTTTCCCGCCCGCCTGTCTCATAATCTTCCGCTGTTAAAGAATACGGCGCTCTTGCAGGCTCATAACTGAGTTTCGTGCGTATCCTGCCGCTTCTTAAGTCCTTCTGGTAAGCCATCGCTCCGTCAATGCACAGAAATTTCCGCTCACATCCGCTCTCTCTTTTCGTTCCTGCTTTTCTGCCTGGTACATATTCTTTCATCACTTCACGAAACAGCTCGATTTTGCTGCTCTGCCCGGAAAGAATAATCCGGTCTGTGTCCATAAGACGGCCGCTTTCATACCATGGTTCTATAAAATTTTTCAAAAACCCGTAAATATCCGGTTTTAGTAAAAGCTGTATTTCCTCTTTTTCGATTACCAGCTTCGGGCAGACCGTATAAGTCTCAAATCCGCCCTTTGCCCGTTTTGCAAACAGATGAAAGTCTGTAAAAGGCCCTGTATTACTAAAATCAGAAAAAAGCGGCTGCAGCGGTATCCTCAAAATTCCAGGCCGGCAGTACAGCTTTTTTTTAACCATTTCCGCCAGATTCCACAAAAAATAATAATTGCTTCTAACTTTTAAAAATACGCTCTCCGGGTGATTTCTGTAATCATCATAACGGGTCGGAAGCAGGTCTTCGGTATTCTGGTAAATCTGTGAAAATACCTCATACGCCTTTTCAACCCCCTTGTTATCCACGATTTCATAGAGCTGTACCAGTACTCCAGGAAACAATGCATCCATGCTCAGTGGTTCTTTATGCATCAGTAATTCCGCAAGCCGGATTTTCAAATACTGCATGACACGGAACGTCAGACGGTTTCCCCCAAAATTAGTATCCCCGTGGGCATACGTTACATGAAGTTCCAGGCTGCTGGTAATCCCTTCATTCGTAATCCGGTAATTGCAGTTAACCATATCGCTGGTACCGCCGCCGCAGTCCAAAATCAGAATCTTTTTCATCACTCCGTCATCATATGCCAGACTGCGGATGCCCTGTTCTAAAAAATGATAAGCTACTGCTGCCGCTTCATCAGTCACATTATTCATTAAAATCTCATGTTCCGGCAGTGCCTCCTGATACATACGAAGAAAAAGTGCCTTCTGCTTGACCGGACAGGTAAAGCAGAGTTTATGAAACCTGACTCTGTACAGCTGCTGAGCCTGGTCAATGACATGTTTTAAAAAAGCACGGATGAAAAAAAGCCGCTCTGCCTCGCAGGTATTTCCTTCTATATCCGTCACTAAAATCCGTTCCCTGTAACGCCCGGCCCACCGTTTCATATCATAAAAGACACTGCAGCGTGTCAGATACCCGCGCTTTTTTTCCTCCCTGGCAGCCTCTTCTCCATAAAGAAACGTCATATGTTCTGGAATTCCATCACTGCAGTCTTTTACTGCCAGCACACTCGGACACAGCCCGCAGAACCACCCGTCTGTCTGCTCTTCCCCGCTTTCCTGTACGCGGCCGCCTCTTCCTGGCCGGCCGATGCCGCAGTGCTGCCACAGCGGCTGCCCTTTTCCGCTTTCCTGTACACCGCCGCCTCTTTCCGGCCGGCCCGTGCCGCAGTGCTGCCACAGCGGCTGCCCTTCTCCGCTTTCTGGCCGGCCAATGCCGTAGTGCTGCCACAGCGGTTTCTCTTCCCCGCTTTCGCGTACACTGCCTCTTCTTCCTGGCTGGCTGATACTGGCGTACTGCACGCCTGACTGTTCCTCTTCGCAGTCTGCAATCCGCGGGAACAGAATGTGTCTGCCTGCGCTGTCTTTGTGTCTGTCAGCTTCCAGACAGACCCCGGCTGTTGTATAAGAAGTTCCATAATCAATCAGCAGCGGCTCTGCTGAAACCGGAACCTCCCTGACCCAGACTTCCGGAAGCGTAACGCTGTGATAATAAATCACGGTTTTTTTCCGTTCTTTTCCAAGATAACATCGGACTGCTTCTGTTACCGACTCCGGCTCTAACAGCAGCAGTTCCCAGTGGTGAAAGCGCCCGGCTGGAATTTCCGGCGACAGCCTCTCGCGCTTTACATGCAGACGGTATGTATTATTTTTGTCCGGGTCCATCATAAAATTATCTCTTTTTTCCGGTTCCAGCGTAAAGACAGCCTGAATCTTTTGCTCCTCATCCGTTAGAAATGCATACAGGCCAGGCTCTGTTTTACTTACAATCCGGTAATGAGAATCCATGTCATGAAATGACTGGTCCTGGTATAACAGCACCTGCGCAGGGACTTCCACTTCACTGCCCTGCCAGCTGCCGGATTTTTCGAAGGCTTCCATAAGACGTTCACAGCCCTCCCTGGAATATGCCTCAATGCCAGGCTTTTTCCGTGTCCCAAGATAACGGTAAATAAGCTCTGCCAGTTCTTCTTTCTGATGAAACATTTCCATTTTCGGAGGTTTGATATTCTCAGCCCTTACTATTTCCCTGAGTCCCGGAAGGTCCATCGCTTCCAGCTCTTCAAGAGTGTAAAGCCGCCTGGCTGGATTTTTTTTCATCTTTCCCAGTTTATAAGTCTCATACTTCATGGATTCCTGTACCTCTTTTGTAAATTTCTATATGAATACCATCCCTTTTCAGGCTAGGACAAACTCTCCGATCTGCATCGTCCCGTCATATCCTGTGACTCCGTAAGTCCGCATCCAGTGAACCGTACTGGAATAAGACAGCGGCAGAAACAGACGTATCAGGTAATTCAGTCTCTTTTCATCCTTTTCATTCCATGGCTGGCGCATATAAAAAACAATTTCCTGCCCTTCCCTGATATAAATTTTACATTCAGGCTGCAGCTGCTCCACCGCCTTTTTCAGACTGGAAAGAGCATCTGCAGTATGATAAAAGCTCAGAATATGCCATGCAATTTCATGTTTTTCCATACCCGTAAATTCCGCAAGATCCATAAGGCCGCCAAATACTCCCGCTTCCATATCCTGCAGGATAAATTTCTGATAAAAATCCTGCCGGCACATATCTGCTTTTAAATCCAGGTCTGCCAGATAATGCAGAATAATATCCGCGAATGCCTCATTAAATTCTTCATACCCTAAATCATCCGGCGTAAGGAACGGATCAAAGATAGAAAAAAAACGAACATAAGGATTGACATCCAGATGCGGAAATCCATCTTCATAACTGTCATTTTCATACAGGCTGTCTGCCTGAAGCTCGATATATGGCGATACATTTGTATTTTTCACATGATAATGCAGGTCCTTCCAGTTTCCGCCCTGTTTATGTACTGCCAGGTATGGTCCCCAGATCTGGCTGCTGCCCCGGTTTACTCCCTTATGATTCCTGTCCATTCATATTCCTCCGTGCACATCTGAAGCTCTGCAAGCAGAAAAAACATTTTTTCATACTGGAAAATATCTTCATTGTCCTTTGGATGCAGCATCAGCGCGATTTTTCGTTTCTGTTTCAGCATGGAATGGGTCTTGAAAAACGGATTCATATCAATGCTTTTTATATCTCCTTCTATATCCAGACAGATATCTGCCAGTTCAAAATCTTTAAATACTTCATAAGAATGCAGCATACGCTCAATCTCGCCCTTTGTCCATAAATACCGCGGCTGGCCCATAGCCTGCCAGTCTGCCCGGTGCAGATTTCTATGATTGGTCTGAACCGGATATAATAAGGCTGTCTGATCTTTACGCATATCCATCCGGTTCAGTTTTAAAAGGCTGAGTCTGCTGTATGCTTCTTTCTGCGTCCGGATACACAGCCCTTCCCCGGAACGTATCGTAAAAAATGTATCTTCCCATTTTACCGAATCTTCCCCGCTCAGCACAAGATGCCCTGACTGTTTATCCTGTAATGGAAGCTGATGCTCATAAAAAGCTGTCTCCCCTGCCACTCCTTCTTTTGCCCGTGTCCTGTAATCCTCCTTCGAAAGATTCCAGACCAGAACCATGTCATTCATGGCAAAATCCGAATACATGCCTAAATCTATTGTAATTTTCAAAACAGCGGCGTCTTTTGGAACCGCCTGCTCCACATCAAATATATCCAGCATTTTATATAAAAAAGGACAGTTTACCGTATGCCACTGCCTCCTGTTCGCCCCAAACTGCTGATACAGCCAGTCAAATGCCTTTTTATAATAACGGCTGTATGCAAGGCTTACCCATATCTGGTAATCTCCCTGGTCTGTTTCCACCTTTGCCCGGCGGCGCTCCTTTATGCACTGCAGCACATCCGGATACTTACAGGCTAAAAACAGCGTTCCAAGGCAGCCTGGCTCTGGCTTTCTGTAATCTGTACCGTATTCCGTTTCATACCCTGCTTCATTGCCTGTTTCATGCCCGTCTTCACTGCCTGCCTCATACCCTGAACTGGTCTCTATTTTATTTCCAGCCTCATATGCTGCCTCATATACCGTGTCCCCGGCATTTTCAAAAACCATATCTACTGCAGTCAGACATCGGCTGGCAGCATCGAGCCCTTCTTTTTTACAGACACCGGTATAAATATCATAAAGATGACTATCATCCTGAATTTCCTGAGCAATTTTATGTTCGAGATTCGTAAAACAGGAATCACTGTATTTAACAAGTTCTGTAAATACATCTGCCAGCACATCCTGCAGCAGAATTTTCTGTACAGGGTCTTTAATCTGCGCAATTCTGGCTTTCAGAAGCTCATTCATCTGTTCCATGTTATCCTCCGTCCGGCTTATGCTCACCATATACTGTTTATCCTCTGACCACTGCTGCCAGCTGGTTCTTTTCACTGCTGCTGTGTATGACTCTGCCTGGCTGCTTTATATTCTGTCTGAACCGGACAATTTTGAATCAGCCTTTCTGCGTTACTGCTGGCTGTCTCTGCTGATTTTATGACCCGGCCCGGCTCCTGCCTGCTGCTGTGTATGACTCTGCCTGGTTCTCCCCGCCGAACTGTCAGCGCTTTATTTTTCGGCTGCCATCTGCCGGTCAGTTTTCCCCGCCAGCAGCTGAACCGCTGTCAGCCGGTATATCTGCCTCTGGCGGTTTCTCTTCCTTTTCCAGCTCATCTATGGCATCATAGACAGCCTGTGTCCGCTCGTCCCATATATTCTGTTCCTGATAGACCGACAGTGCTTTTTCATAAAGTTCCCTGGCTGTCTGTTTATCTCCGCCCCTGGCCGCCTCTTTCGCCTGAATCGCATACTGAGCCGCCTGGGCAGTCCGTGCTTCTCTGGCTTCTTCATCTGCTTTCACTTCTGCTTCTGTAATGGCCTGCCTTAAAATAGTAATATCCTGATACAGCTTATCCGCATCCTCGCTGGCTCCGGAAAACTTGTTATATCTGGCAAGAGCCTGCTGGTACAGTTCCCTGGCTCTTGCAGTCCGTCCCTCCTCTAAGGCACCATTCGCATTCGCAATCAGTGTATTAATTTTAATTACAGCTTTGTCAGCTGCTGCCTGTTTTTTTGCGTCTTCTGCTTCCTGCTTTTTTTGTTCCTCTTCCTGCTTCTCCTGCTCCGCTGCCTGTTTTTCCTCTTCTGCCGCCTGTTTTTCCTCTTTCTGCTTCTGGCGGATTCCATATATTTTAGCCTGCACATCGCCCTGCGTTTCCAGATCCGTATAGGCACTCAGACCTTCCAGTGCCTTTTGATACTGCTCTAATGCCTCTTCATAATCTTCTGATGCATCATACATATCTCCGAGAGAAATCTGCTGTAAAATCTTCCTGCGTGCAAAAATTTCTGCCGTCTTTTTTTCTGCATCCGCAGATAGCAGCGCAAATCCCTGCCATGCGGCTTCTTTTTGAATCTGTGTATACAGTTTTTCTGCCTTTTCATATTCCCCGGATGAAAAAGCTGCCTGGGCTTCCTGCACTAAAACCATCAAAGCCTCCTGCCCTGAAACCGTCTCCATTAGTTCTTCTTTCCTGCTGATATACTGCCAGTTGCGAAGACTCAGGCCTTCTGTCAGTTCCAGCGCTTTCTCGTACTCTTCCAGCGCTTTCTCATAATTTTCATAATCCAGATACCGTGTGCCCTTTTTGCTGTGCTTCTCAATTTCTTTTATTTTACTGCGGTCAAAAGCACGTATGCATAACAGTACGATCCAGATGATAAGCAGCACTGTAAAAACTGCAGCAGCAGCCAGAATCATAAACCGCTTTCTTTTTTTCTTTTTCTGCACATCCTCCTGGAATTTTTTTTCTATATAAAGAATTGCAGCCGTAAAGCTGCCGATTCTCTGGTCATCCTCATCCTGAATACTTAGCAGAAGTTCCTGCAGGATATCTAAAAATTCTTTTCCAGTTTTTGTATATTCGTACGCATCCAGAATCTCTATTTCAGACAGCCTTCCCCATAAATTGCTGGTGGTAAATAAAATCGTAGACCCTTCTGTCAGTTCTGTAATCTTCGATATCAAAGGTCTGACTTTCTTATCCTTTCCCAGATATTCCGTCAGATTATGTATCTGTGTACTGTCTGCGGTATCCGGTGATTCTTCTTTTTCATCCAATAGCTGCTGGTACTTTGTCTGTGTCTTTGCCGCATGCACAATCAGATTTTCATAAAGCACAAAAATCCGCGTGTTGCCGCAGACTGCATAACGCATTCTTGTATAATCAGATACCAGCACTGTAAGGCTGACTTTCAGCTGGCAGCGTGTACTGTGCAAAAGTACCTGCTCATTCGCATAACGGATATATTCGGAAAGCCTCTTGAACGACGGTTTCTTTTCAAAAGCTGTCAGTACCGCTTCTACGGCGATCTGAGCGCTGTTTTCTTCTATTTCATTATCATAGCTTTCTGCTATGGCAATACACATATAATGTTCCAGCGGGGTATATGCAGCATAAGTTTTTTCAATCGGGTCAAATCCCTGTTCAGACAGAAATTCCATCACAAGTTTACTGTTTAAGTTTCTCATAAACAACCCTCAATTAGTACGACGGCAGCATTTCCCGCCTCTTTTCGATTCTTTTCTATGACACCGGATATCATCCGCTGTGCTTTTTCATACGGATGCAGTTTCCCGGATAAATATAAGGCAGTATCCTTTTCATTTAACGCTTCCCATACTCCCTTTGAAATCAGTCCGGCCGTCATACCCTTTTTGAAAACTTCTTTTCCATTTCGTTTTTTCAGAAACCGAAGTTCCAGCCCGTCATACAAAAACATCCGGCTGCTTCCTATATTATAATAGAACAGTTCCTGTCCTCTGATCAGCTGTATTCCGAGAGAAAGACAGGGCTGTTTTCCCAGATATATAAACTCATGCATCAGCCGCTGTACTGTTACGGCAGTCGTTTCAAAAAACGCCGGCAGTATTTCGCTGTCAGGAACATGCCGAAATTCCTGCATACAGGTTTCGACCGCTAATACTGCACATCTTCTGCCGTTAATATGGTCAATGGTCCCATCTGCTAATACGGCCGCTGCTTCATTACAGCCATCCGTTTCTGTTGCAAAATAGCTGCTTTGAATCTGCCGGGTTCCAATTGTCTGTGCATTTCCAATTTTATATGTCTCCTGCACGCTTATTCATTCTCTTCTTTCCAGTTAAATACAAAACCGTCATTTTCGCCGCATAACGGTACGAAAATAAAGACGCTCTGTCCAGCCTTAATCCGGTCACCTGCTTCCAGCATGCGCGGAGCATATACTGCATCCCAGTTCTCTTCCTCATCCAGTATATATACAAGTCCCTGGGAATCTCCCGGCAGCAGCATTGTCCGGTTCCTCTCCGGGTCATAAGAAATAATGGCATGGTTTCTAAGACAGACCGTATCGTCTCCGATAATACGTATCTCCATATCACCGGAACGCCCGATGAAATTTTTCTCTGCTATAATCCGGTAGTCTTTCCCCTTCGACGGCCCCTCCAGACAGACCAGCCAGCCTGTTACCGGTTTTAACACTTCCAAATCATTTAAATATACCACATCGCTGTATTTCCCCAGCGGATCTTCTTTGCTGCTGCTGTTTTTATTGACAGCAGTATTGCAGTAAGGACATACATTCCCATACTTTTTCTCACTGAATAAATGACCGTTTTCACAGCGGATCAGACCCATTTTGCTTCCTCCAGAAAATTTTTATCTATTTGTACAGCAGCTCTGTCCAGACCGTTTTTAAAATGCTGCCGTATATCATGCCAGACCGCATATTTACCGCACAATATCTATGCAGACTCCGTTCCGCCTGGAAATAGAACTCTTTTTATATATTAATTTTATCAGTTTTCAAATTTCAGATATCAGTTTATTTTAAGTCAAATTATTTTACAACTATTTTATAAGTATCTGCATAAATCACGTCTGTTTTATACAGCCGGTAAGGTATCTCTTCTTTTATTTTATAAATCATACTGTCATTTTCCCGTTTCAGCCCCATTGCCCTTTTAGACGGCACTGCTTCCAGATACCAGTTTCCTTCACTGAGATTACAGATCCCATAGATCTGTCTGCCTGGCTCCGGCGTCTGTACATCTTCCAGATATACTTCTTTTCCGTTTTTCTTTCCCGTGATAAGAAAAGATTTCCTGCCCTGAAGCAAAAATTCATGTTTGATTTTCCCTTCACCGGAAACAAGCAGCAGGGATGTAAAGGGAGACGTGCTCTTCTGCCTGCTGTACTGCCAGAATGCACAGACAAAAACAAAAAAAATGCAGGCAGCAAAAAAGTATGACTGAACCAGAAACAAAAACGCCAGTTTCTCCCATGACTCCCCTGGTGCAGAAGGTATGATATAAGCAGATAAATAATAAATCTGTATCAGCAGGTATGCAAACAGGCATGCCAGAATGCTCCTGCCAGCTGTCTGGCTTTTTTTCATAAATACTCCTAAATATTTCTGAAAAGGCGTACATGTCTGCACGCCTTTCTTTCAAACCTATTCAATCACTACGCCGTCAATTCTGTCTTTTTTCTGCTTCAATACTAAAATAAATTCTCCGTCTGTCTTTGTAAATTCCTCTTTATAAGCAACTACAAATGCATGAGAAAATTCATACTTTCTAGGTGCTGTTGCATGCTGGTATTCTACAGTAACTTTCTTGTATGCATCTGCACTTTCCGGTTTTACCAGCGCCCATGTTGCCATGCTCTTAGCAGAATCCCGCATAAACAGCTTATCTGCATCAAAAGAAACCTTTCCCCGGATTACAAGCTCAGCTTCAATGTCAGAAGACCTTGCAAAAGAATCCTCTGGAATTCTTGAGCTGAAGGAAACATCAATAATCTCTTCACCCAGCTCCGTAACGTCGGCAATTACAATCTTGTACGCCATGTCTCATACCCTCCTTCATAATTTGATAAAGTTATTAATCAAGCAGAACATCCGCAGCTCCGAAACCTGTCTGATATGTATATTACAATGAATACCATATAGCTGCCACAAAACAGATTCCCTGCTTACCCGCATCCATTCAGCAGCAAAACACCGCGGATGCTGAAGCGCTGCAGGTCTCTGCCGGTTAATCTGTGTTAATTAACAGTTCCATATTTTCCGAAACTCCCTTGAAACTTATTTCTATATAATAAGTCGTATCATTGCATTCGCCTTTTTCAATACCATCGCCTTCGCGAAGGATCGAATTTGCATAATTAGGCGAAAGCTGCCATTCTTTTACCTTTCCGCCTGCTTCAAAGATCCGGTCAATCCGGTCTTTCTTATAGTCGCCCGTCATAGCTCCTATCATGCGGTACAGATACGTTCTCGTTGTTTCCCTGAAAATGCTCTCAAAACCACCGCTTTTGCTTTCATTCATACTGCGGGATTTATAAACAGTAATCAGATTAATCGATCGCCCGTCCAGCTGGTTCTTATCCGAGGAAAATACAAATCCATATTTAAATTCATTAATTCTGTTTTTCGTTTCCGTTGTATAGCCTGCAATTTCTTTCGGCATCGTCGTTGTTACCAGCAGGGCATTATCATCTGCTTCTATATCAAATCTCACACCTGGATATTCTTTCTTTACCTTTCCTGGAAATTTTGTAGCCAGAAAATTCGGACACTGGTAAGCAGCCACAATTCCCGCCGCCACATAAGCCGCACTGATATAGACCCCATAGATCCAAAACTTCATGAAATCATCCCGGTCTTTTGAAAATTCCAGTGTTCCATCCTCTTTGCGAACCGCTTTCGAGCCTAATACAACACGCGATTTGTTGCTTGGAATCACTGTAAAATTCGGCAAACACGGAATCGCATACCTGCTGTAATCTTCATTTTCCAAATCCTGGGTATCTTCCATATACTGGTCCATGCCGTGTGTCGCCAGTTTTAAAAACGTCGTATCCTCGCTAGCCTCAAAGGAAAAGAATACCTGAATCCGGAAATCTTTAATAGCATCCAGCAGAATCTGCAAATCGCTTACCGGTGTAGGCACAAGTGTAACTCCCGTATCCATATCCCCGGTATAGCCAAACTGACGCATTGTATCTTCATCTAATTCCATTTCACGCTCGTCAGAATACTCCAGATTCGGTACAATGCCAAACCAGACTGTATTCGTGAAATCAGACTTATTATTAACCGTCTCTAAATACTTTTTCAGATTTTCCAGGTTTTTCTCATCCAAAATCTCTTCCATGCTGGCATTTACAATCAAAAGAGACGGGCGCATCATTGGCGACTTCGGCTGATACTGGTCAAAAAATGCCTTTACATTTAATATTTTTTCTATTAACAGTTTCGCAGTCCTTATAAATGCTTTCTGCCAGCTTGCATGAATAGCCGAATATTTATTATAAAGTTCGACTTTATGATTGATATCCATTGCCATCAGGGTATCCGGCATTTTATCTGTAAATGCAGCCACAATCAGCTCTTTGGAAAGCGATGACGCAGCTGTTTCTTCATGATATTCTTGTCCGACAGAAGCATACAGCTCACGCATAGTTTCATCATACTGCTCTTCAATCACAGAAATTGACAAATCCTTATAGCTGATTTTCTCTTTTTTCGGTGCATCTGAAACGGCAGCCAGCTCCCCTTTAGACACCTTTGCAAGCGCTGTGTCTTCATTTTTATTCTTGCTGCCTTGATTTGTTAAAAGCGCAGCCGGGCGGTCTGTCATTTCCAGTGCTACAATTTCAGCATTGGGATTCAAAACCGGAAGCGCCGGCTTAAACTCGGTAATCCCTTTCTTTGACGCTCTGACAGCTGTATCCAGATTATCTTTAATCATCCCCAGCATCAGCGTTAACTGGGAATCTGTTTCATTATAATATTTCTTTGTCCGGTCCAGCTTAGACTTCAGCTTTACAACTGCGTCCTGTTTTGCCGGAGAATCACTTTCAAACTCAGCATTCTTATTTTCCAGATAAGAAATATCTTTTTTCAGCTTCTTAATTTCCTTTAACGTCCTGTGAGGCGCTAACATCTCGGTTACTTTTTCATAATTAAAAGATGCATTTGTAGCCCCGGTCGCTTTCTTGCTGTCCATAATCGATATGAACATTTTTAAAAACATATTGCTGCGGTCAATCACAATTTTTTTCACCAGAGGGTCAGGTATCCCAGCCGGCTTTGTCAGCTCATATACCATTCCCCGCTCCTGGTCAAAGTAACTATAAATCGTCGGCTGAAACTTCTTTAAAAAATCATCAAAATTTTTCACAAGAAGCGCATCATTAATTTCTGCTACTTTTTCGTCTGTAAGGCTCCTGGAGTTTTCATCTACATCCGACATGATATTGAACATATTAAAAACCTCAGGATTTACTACATCAAACAAAATCGTCCGATTTGTCTGTTCTATGATCTGCATAAAAATCCTCCATCGTATTTTTCGGCCCGTATTCTGAAACTAAACTTGTCTGTATTATACAGCAGGAAACTAAAAATGTCTACCATTTTCTACAAACTTCATATGTTTTTTAACCAAAACTATAGACTATCTCTATAATTTGTATTATAATATCCAAAACCGGCAGATTAGATTGTGAAAAGGAGCAGATGATGAAACAGTCAGGCACTCAGACACCTCCGCCTAAAAAGCCCAGGGAAACTGTCCAGGAAGCAGTATCCATTACAGCATCCATACCGGTCATTGCAGCTCCCGCTGCTTCTGATACGCATCCGGCAAGCCAGGCCTCATATGCAGACTGTCCCGCATCCACAGTGCCGGCAGCTGCAGACCCTGAGGGTATTTGTAAAAAAGCTGAAGGCGCTGCTAAGGAATCACCAGCCAGCAGTTTTACATGGTTTCACGCATTCCTTCTGCTTCTGGCTGCCGGAAAGATGACAGCCGGAGCTGGAAATACTGTTTCAGTCCTTCTATCCGAATTACAACGGCGCCGCAGACAGGCAGAAGAAAAAAGACTGGCTCAGTATCAGGCGCAGTTACAATGGGCTGTTGAAGGCGCTAATCCAGAACGTAATTCAGACCGTGAAGAATACCAGAAGAACTGCCAGCGCTGTGTAACTGCGTTTGAATTAAGAATGCGTGGATACAATGTAACAGCACTTCCCCGGATTTCCGGCCGTGAAAATTTTGCCATGATGTACCATCCGCACGGATACATAAAATCCATCTATTTTCTTCCAGATATTAAGAGTGCTGCCAGAGAAACCGGAATTGAGTGTAAAGACTGCATCGACAGCCAGATGGAACAATGGGGCGAAGGTTCCAGGGCCATTGTCAGAATTACCTGGTCAAAAGAAGCTGATGAAAACCAGGACGGCCATACATTTGTGGCTGTTTACACCAACGGAGAAACACAGTATATAGACCCCCAGAGCGGTGATATGGACTGTGAACGGTATTTTAATGGCTGCGAGCCAGCTGAAACCAGATTTGTCCGGACCGACGACCGTGAAATTCAAAAAAATGCAAACCGGTATGTCAGACCCCGGAACCAGAAATAGCCAGTTCTTTTTTGCCATTGTCTCATAACATTTATAAGGAGTATTCGTATGGATCCGTCAGAAAATAAACCTTCAACTCAAAAAGGCAATATTATTCGTCCGTTTCCGCCAAAAATACGGCCACCTGCAGTAGGAAAGCCCGCTACGTTCGAAAATATATCTGCAAAGCAGACCGCTGCTTCTGCAGTGCCCGCAATAGGTAATAGTAAAAATTTGCAGAAAACGACCGAAAATTCATATAAGAAATACGCACCAGATAATTTTACTCCGGTCAATTACAATATTTCTTTACATACTATTACTGGCTTCACAACATCCGGTGCGCTACAAACCAATTCTTGGCCTAGAGTCATTTCCTTTGCGGATTTATATATAAAAATGCGCGAAGACAATAATACGCGTGTGATAACTGCCCTCCATAAAACAAATCCAGGCTACGAAAAAGACGATCGAGGGCTATCACTTAACTGTGCGTTCTGTGCATTAGTATTTGTCAGGCTGTTAAGGGGCGAAGATTATGCTGCACGTCCTTTATCAGCTGACAACAAAAAGTATATGAATTTAGATACACTTTTAACTGTCATGAAAAATCCGCCCAACTTAGAAGAGTGTAAAATAAGAGTCGAAAGTAAAGAGCACTTGATAAAGACAGTAAAAAACAAAATGGAAGAAGCTGGAGAAGGAGCAGTAGCTGTTATTGGTATACCAGAAATTACAGGCTGGGATAATGGCCATTTATACAATGCAGTTCAAGTAAACGATTCAACATGGACGGTAGATGCTCAAAGACATATGGAAGACATTACAGAATTATATGATTCTGTGCCCTATCCTCAAGAAATAATATTCTTCCTGGCAAATGATATAGAATTCACGGATGAATTTGACACTTATATTGGTATAAACTTCGATAATTTATAGATTGAATACTAAAAAACGAACTAAAATTACAAGTAGAGGGAAACACAAATGTCACTTCGCAAAGAGCTGTCTTAATGAAACTATATTTGTTAACATTTATTATCTAAAAATAAAACATGGGTGAGCGTCAGCAGCGCCAAACAGTTTTTCGTAAATTGAAAAACCAACTGCCTCAGAAAAAAGGATTTTATCAGAAGGGAGCATACATATGGAACAATCCGAAACTCCGTCGCTGTCCCCCGAAGATAGTTTCATAATGATCCGCCTGATACATTCGGTGCAGGCACTGATTCCTGCAATGGGAAACCCGGCTGTACATTTGGATATGTCTGCAGAGCAGTCCCCTGCAGACGCTGATACACCAGCAAAGCAGGCTGCTGTTTCTACAGTGCCTGCACTAGGTGACAGCAGCGATACACAGAAAAAAGCTGAACGTTCAAATCAGAAATCTGCATCAGGCATTTTTAAATGGCTGAAATTACTGCTCGTCAGCTCTTCTGGTGTTACGGTTATCGGCGCACAGACATTCTGTCTGATTACAAGCATCGAAGATTTGAAAAATAGTATAAATGAATTTATCAGAAAGCGCAAATCGGAACAATTAATGGCAGCCGTGAAAGGCACGAATCCAAATTACGCCCCGGGAGAGCAGAATAAAAAATGGAGAATTAACTGTCAGCGCTGCGTTTCCGTATTCGAAGCACGCATGCGCGGACAAAAAGTGACTGCCCGCCCAAATCCACACCTTGCCCATCCCACTCTTGACGATTTATCCCACCCAAATGCAGAAAGCGGTATATATTCTGTATACAAATCGCCCGATATATTAGATATGAGTTCAGCAAATGAATGGGACTGTGAACAGAAAATCCGTAAGCAGATGGAAGAATGGGGCGAAGGTTCCAGAGCCATTATCACTGTATACTGGAAAGGCGGTGGCGGTCATGTATTTAATGCTGTACAGATAAACGGCCAGACAGAATACGTAGATCCGCAAACCGGAAATATGTTCTGCCTGTCCTATTTTAATGATGTTGATACTTCTAAAAAAATATGCCTTACAAGAACTGACAACCAGGAATTTACAAACAGACTGAATTTGTGTACACAGGAAGAACCTAAAGGAGAATAATGATGATAACATTAGATGACGCAAAAAAAACTGCACTTTCTTATATGGGCAAAGGACTGGAAATCAGCCAGGTCAGCGAGATTTCCCATGCATGGATTTTCGGTTTCCGGGATGAAAAAACAAAAGAACCGCTTCTTATTTCCCCGGTTATGATTGACAAAAAAAATGGAAACGCAGATATCTTTTTCCCTCCAGACCATCCCGGGGAGCTTGCTTCTATGAAAATAATAGAAAAACTGGATAATGAATCATAAAGGAACCATACACAAGCAATGCAAAATGAAAGGCATCCGGACCTATGACAGAAGAATTCATGCAGTACGCCCAAAACCTGAAAAATGATAAACTATTAGAAACAGAGTACCTGTACCAGTCTGACCCTGTTTCCTATTTTCCGCATTTTCAAAAAAATATGAGCAGCATCTGCGAAAATATTATAACACTGCAAAAAAACGGCCTTTTAGGAAACATCTCTTATCTGGAATATACCCTTCTGCATACAAACCTGATGCAGAAAAAATATATTGCCGAAGTCCGCGTTTATCATAACAAATGGTACTTTGATGCCCGCCAGTGTATTGCCGGACACTTTGATTTTTCTTCCCTGTTTGTCCGGTATCACGAACTCTGGGAACAGCTTTCCGCATCAAGAAAGCGTTTTCCTGGCGTTTCCGCACAGGAAATAACCGCTTTTGTTCTTTCCTGCGCCAGCCTATTTTACAAATATGTAATATCCGCCTGTCGTTTTTTGATTCTCAGCTGCATCAATAAGGAACCATTTTTGTCCCTGCAGCGTACAGATACATTTGAAATCAGAGCCGGAGAATATATGGCCTATACAGAACCCATTTATACAGAAAACAAAAAGCGGACTGCAGAAGAAGCACTGGAATGGCTCTCCAAACGGCTGGAATATGACTATACTTATGAAAGTTTTGCCGGCCTTGATCTTTCCCATGCGGATTTATCAAAAGCCAGCCTTAACTACACGGATTTTCGAAATGCTGCCCTTATTGGAACAGATTTTCAAAATGCCAGGCTGACGGGAACCCGTTTCTGTCAGGCTGACCTGACCGGTGCTGATTTTCGAAACTGTGTTTTACATGAAGCAGACTTTCGCGGCGCGCAGCTAAACGGTGCCTGCTTTGCATCTGCCAGTTCTTTCTATGGTATTTTTATAAACCTAGCCTGGACAAATCCTGGTTACCGCTGTGTAAATTTTCAAAATGCAGACCTTAGCCATGCGGATTTTCGAAATGCATACATCCCTGGTGCCGATTTTACCGGAGCAGTAATGAACGGTACACTGCTGCAGCAGGATCAGCTCAGGCAGTTCTTCCTTTCGCCTCAGCAAAAACAGGCTGTATGCATTACAGACGCACATCTATAAATTAACAGCCGTCTTCAAGCAGCAGACAGAAACCATCAGTTGTCCGCATACTGTATAGATTACCCGGACGCCGGGCGGGGAAACTTTTTCCTTTTTCTGTTCCGCCTCCGAACAGTAA
>CAJTVR010000027.1 GCA_910580075.1 uncultured Eubacterium sp.
TTTTCCTTTTTCTGTTCCGCCTTCGAACAGTAAGAAATTCTAAATTTTCTGCGATCATTCTGTGGCAGCGGACGGACCGGTGCCTGATGCCCTGGCGTTATGACATGCTTTATGTTTTGGCACTGGCAGGCACCTTTTGGGGCTTCCAGGTTTTCTAAAGCGGCAGACAGTGAGCCCCAAATCCTGGATATGAGGCAGAAAATTAAGAATTTCTAACTGTTCTCCGGAGTCACAGAAAAAGGAAAAAGTTTCTCCGCCCGGCTGGTACCGGATGAATTTTATGTATATGTCTGGCACCGGTTTCCAGGTACGCGTTATGATATGGCAGCCAGACGTTTATTTTGTTACAGGCGGACGGATGGATTTTATGTGCCTGTGTCTGGATGCCGGTTTCCAGTTGCAGGCTGAAACCTGGTAGGATATACGTTTATTCTGTCTCAGACAGCTGGAAGCCGGACATTTGCTCTGTCTCAGACAGCGGAAACTGGACGTTTGCTCTGCCGCAGACAGCGTTCGAAAGCGGAACAGAAAAAGGAAAAAGTGTCTCTTCCCAGCGTCCAGGTAACTCATATGATGTTAGAAAAGGAGGCTTCACAACCATTGAAACAATATAAGAGAAAGGTATTTCAGATATTTTTAAAGAGCACGCTGGCTGTCGCATCGCTGCTGCTCAGCCTGGTACTGCTCCATACTGTGTACCAGATACTGACAGATGTATCCGAAGATTCCGGCAAAAGCACGCTCTCTCAAAGCAGTATTGATTCGAAAATCGAAATTTATGGTACCATACAGACGGTTTCTGACAGCAGCTCCAGCTCTGATACAGACGGCAGTCCGGATGGTACTGTTTCTGGTAAAAAAACTGGTGATTCAGAGGCTTTAGATGCATCGAAGCATTCTGACAGTTCAGCTGTTTCGGATGCTGGAAAAAATACTGGCAGTTCAGGGGATTCAGATGCTGGAAAAAATACTGGCAGTTCAGAGGCTTCGGATGCTGGAAAAAATACTGGCAGCTCAGGGGATTCGGATTCGAAAAAATCCAAAAACACAGGAAAAAGCTTAGCCGGACAGGATGATACTACGGTTGTTTTTGCCGGAGATGTTTATTTCAGCGATTATGTGCTTGCAAACTACAGCCAGTCCGGTATAAAGGGGATTTTATCAGAGCCGCTGCTAAACGAGCTGGCCGGGGCTGATATTACTATGCTGAATAATGAATTTCCATACAGTACGCGCGGCAGCCAGGCACCGGACAAACAGTTTACTTTCCGGATTGACCCGTCTTATGTATCCATACTGAAAGAATCCGGTGCAGACCTGGTAACACTGGCAAACAATCACGTACTGGATTATGGTACGGATGCCCTGTCTGATACCTTTCAGACACTTGATGATGCCGGGATTGCCTATGCCGGAGCAGGCGATTCCCTGGAACGCGCCAGCAGACTGATGACGAAAAAAGCTAACGGACGTACTTTGGGATTCCTGGCTGCTTCCAGAGTATTTCCTGTCGTATCCTGGAACGTAGAAAATGCACAGCCTGGTGTGTTTTCTGCCTATGACCCTTCCCGGTTAATCGCTGCCGTATCAGAAGCCAGGTCACACTGCGACTTTTTATGTGTCTATGTACACTGGGGCATTGAACGCAGTACAAAGCCGGAACAGTACCAGATTTCTATGGCGCATGCCCTGATTGATGCCGGCGCAGATGCTGTCATAGGCGCACATCCGCATGTGCTGCAGGGCGTGGAATATTATAATGGAAAACCGGTATTTTACAGTCTTGGCAACTTTATCTTTTACCAGAACATTGAACAGACTGCCATTGCAAAACTGACCCTTTCTGCTGACAATACCGCTTCCTGGCAGCTGCTGCCTGCAAAAGCTTCAAACGCATGCACTGCTTTAATCAGCGACGCAAATGCCTGTAAGGAATTTTATCAGTACATAGAAGGGCTTTCTGTGAATGCAAAGTTTACGGACAAGGGAAAAATTCTGCCTGCAAACCAGAGCGCCGAAAAAACACCGGATGCCGGATAATGTCACAGATACTGACAGGATTTTTCTTATTTCATCCAGAAGTTTTTCCCGTTGCTTTGCAAATCCATTTCTGATATACTCTATACTATGAGAAGGGACCACTTCGCATAATCAGGTATCATCAGAAACATCTGCAGCACAAAGAAGGTTACTTATGGGACAGAAAAAAAACATCACATTTAGTGACATAGCCAAATATACAAATTTTTCCAAAACAACTATATCCAGATATTTTAATAATCCAGATTCTCTGACACTGGAAAATCAGGAAATTATATCCAATGCACTGACTGCATTAAATTACAAAGAAAACAAAGTCGCCCGGATTCTTGCAAACGGAAGAAGTGAATTTGTGGGAATTCTTATACCAAATCTGTTTTATGATTATTATTCCAAAGTACTGACGCAGATTTTAACTACTTATGAGGAATTCGGCTATAAGTTTCTCGTGTTTATCGGAAACGAAGACGAAGAATCCGAACGCCGCTATATCAATGAACTGCTGGCATACAAAATAGAAGGCCTGATTATTTTAAGCCATACCATTCCTTCTGAAGAACTGGCAAAACTGCAGATTCCGATTGTGGCCATTGAACGGGAAGATGAACATATATGCAGTGTCAACACGGATAATTATATGGGAGGTGTCCAGGCTGCCAGCCTGCTGGCCAGCCATAACTGTGAGATTTTGATTCATGTAAATGCCCCGACAGACCGAAAACGTCCTGCTTACGGGCGTATACAGGGTTTCTTGGATTTCTGTAAAGAAAAAAATTTGAGCCACAGAGTTATTTATAAAGATTTCCGCGATAATTACAGCCAGCTGCAGCAGTCTATGGCTGAAGTACTGAAAGAATTAGAAGATACCTGCCATGGAATGAAAAAGGGACTGTTCCTTTCGAGTGATACAAATGCCAATATGCTGCTGAACCTGTTAATCCGGACATACGGTACTCTGCCAGAAGACTATCTGATTATCGGATTTGATAATTCTCCTGTTTCTGCAGAAGCGGTCATTCCAATCAGTACAGTCGGCCAGCAGATTGATACCATTGCCTATGAAGCCGTCAGCCTTTTAGTACAGCAGATGACAGAACGCAAAAAAAGAAAGCCCGTGCCTTTACAGGAGCCTGTGCATAAAATTATTGCCCCGGTTCTGATCCGCCGGGAAACAACCGAAAAGCATGATTCCTGCGTCCGGCCGGAACCATAGTATTCTGCCAGAACACGGCCGGGATTTAAAACTGCACAAAAAAGGGGCTGCCGCACCAGGCAGACATATACAAGATATCGTATATAAGAGCGATTCAAATCAACTATATCTTGTATATGTTTCTTAATGCGACAGCCCCGGTTCTTTCATTTTCTATGAAAAAATTTCAGGATTAGAATAGCACCACTGCGCCCAGTTCCAGTCTGCCACTTCAAACCAGTCCGGCAGATAAGCAGACCGGAGGTTTTTATGTTTTAAATAATACGCATGTTCCCATACATCTACACAGATGAGAGGAATCAGATTTTTTTCAACCGGCGTATCCTGATTGGCCGTCTTAATAACCTGTAGATTTCCTTCTTTGTCAGCAGCCAGCCAGGCGTATCCTGAGCCGAATACATCCAGTGCCTGTTTCGTAAATTCTTTTTTGAATTCTTCAAATCCGCCAAACTGCCAGTGAATGCTTTCCGCCAGCTGTCCCTCAGGGCGTTTGCGCGGTTTTGCGGACAGACCGTTGAAATAAAACCAGTGATTAAATACACCTCCTGCATTATTTCTTATATCTGTCCGTAAATACTCCGGAACGGTATCCAGATTTTTTAATATCTGAACCAGTACCGGAAATCCGCAGTTTCCCTTCTGGGTAAATGTCATAGACTGCAGAGCGGCACATCTTTCGATCAGTGCGTTCAGCTGATTAATATACGCCTGCAAATGTTTGTCATGGTGCAGATACATTGTCTGAATATCAATATACGGCTCCATAGCTTTATAAGAATATGGTAACGGATCGTTTGCAAATCTGCAATATTCTTCCATACAGACTCCTAACTTACGTACAGCAGCGCTTTTCCTATTATCATATTCCAAAAGCTGAAACAAGTGCCTGTCATTTTCTGCAATCCGCTCTGGTTTTCCAGCAGCTCTGTATTTTTCGGAAAAAAGCCATTCCTTTACGGCCTTAACCCCATTCTGCTCCGGTTTTCCAGCAGCCCTGTATTTTTCGGAAAAAGGCCACTCCTTTACGGCCTTAAGCCCATTCCGCCTTCCAGAGTAATTGTTTCGCCTGTCAGATATTTAAAATCTTCTGAAGCCAGCTGTACACAGACACGTCCGATTTCCTGTTCTGAATCTCCATAATGTCCTGCCGGAGGCATTTTAACGTTCTCCTTAAATGCATCCGGATATGCTTTCTGGAACTGCTCCAGCTGGGCAGTCCATGCCAGCGGACAGATAATATTAACATTCACACCGTCTTTCGCCCATTCTGTAGCTGCTACACGGGTCAGGCCACGGATTCCTTCCTTTGCCGCTGCATAGGCGCACTGTCCGTAATTTCCAAACAGTCCCGCACCGGAAGCAAAGTTAATGACAGTACCTCTTGTCTCTTTTAAATGCGGATAACATGCTTTCATATAATAAAATGCTGCATACAGTCCGGAATACAGCGCAAGATCAAACTGCTCTGTCGTATGGTCTGCAAGCGTAACCCCGGAAGCCGACGCCTGGGCATTATTAATCAGAACGTCAATTCTGCCAAACGTTTCCATTGTCTTTTGTATAACATTCGAAACAACAGTCTCGTTATCCGCTCCGGCGTTGACATCTGCCTGCATAATCAGGACTTTGATTCCATAAAGCCGTTCCAGTTCTTCTTTTGCATCTTCTAATTTCTTTACATTACGTCCGGTAATGACGAGATTTGCACCTTCTTTTGCATAGGCTGTTGCAATTCCATAGCCTATAGAGCCGCATCTGCCGTCACTTAAAACAGCCCGTCCTGCACCTGTAATAATAGCTGTTTTCCCTGTTAAAAAACCCATGATATAATACCTCCCGATTTTATGATGTTTCCATTGTAGTACATCTAATGTAAACATTCAAGTAATACCTTTGTTTAATTCCGGTAAATACACCGGCCCATTCTGTCAGGTGATTCCTTCGCTTAAATCCGGTGAATGCATCCGGCCCATTCTGTCAGGTGATCCCTTCATTCTAGTCTGGTCTGGTAAATACATCTGACGCACTCTGCCAGGTGCTATCTTCGTTCCAGTCTGGTGAATACATCTGACCCCCATTCTGTCAGATGATTTTTCGTACAGGCTGGTTAATCATCTGATATCTCCACCCAGTACCCTGACAGCCGCCAGTAAAATCCTGTATCCGCCTTACAGCTGAAACTTGCCAGCTTCCTCATTCTGTTTGTGGCTCAGCTCTACCAGTCCAAGCGTATCCTGCCTGCATTCGCTGATCGTCTGCGACAAAAGTGTCATGCTTGCGCTGGTCTGTTCGGTAGATGCTGCATTCTCTTCTACGACACTGGCAAGATTATTGACTGAATCTGTTACAATCTGTTTCAGGGAATTCAAAATCTCTGTCTGTCCGCCGATTTCTTTTGTCACTTCTTCTACCAGCGAAACCTCTTTGCTCAGATATTCGAATGCTGTTCTGGTATCATCCAGGCACTCCTGCTGTTTTTGTACATTGCGTGTAACTTCATTCATTTTGCTGACAGAAATTTCTACATTTCCTATCAGTTCTTTCACAATTCCTTCAATCTCCTGGGCATTGCCGGAGGATTCTTCAGAAAGATTTCTGATTTCTTCAGCTACTACCGCAAATCCGCGTCCGGCTTCTCCGGCTCTTGCTGCCTCTATGCTGGCATTTAAGGAAAGCAGGTTTGTCTGTGCTGCAAGGCCTTTGATAATTTCCACCGCTTTATTGATATTAGCTGCAGAATCATTGTTTTTATTCGTCTGCTCGGATACCATGTCAATCGCTTCAATCGTCGTCTTCGTAATATCGTCAAGTTCTCCGATTCTTTTCGAAGCTGTAGCTGTATGTTTCGTCATCGATGATACCGTTTCCTCCAGTTTCGATACGCCGTGCTGTTCTACCTCGATAACACCGCCCAGCTCTTTGATTTTATCGTTGACCGTTTCTGTCTCGTTGGCCTGGTCTGTAGCCCCCTGTGCCAAATCTTCAATCGCCTGGTTTGTATTCTGGATACTGTCTGAAATATTTTGAAATTTCACGCTGAACTTTTCACTGCTCTCATTCAATGCTTCGCCTGTATGGATGACACTGCCCAGCATACCGGCCAGCGCCTGGCGGACATCTTCTAACGAACGAGCCATCTGTCCAATCTCATCACCCCGTTTAAGCAGCACGGGACTGACCGTAAAACTCAGGTCTCCGCCGGCTGCCTGCCGCAGATTGCCCTCTACCTTCTTAATGCCTCCGGTAATCCGAAAACCTCCAAAGGCAGATGCTGCAAGCGCTACTACAAGCATTAAAGCTGCAGAAATCCCGTAAATCGTAACCATAGAAGAAAATTCTTCCTGAATATGTACTTTCATGCCGTCGATTTTTTCGTTCATCTCATCTACATAATTACCTGTAGCAACCGCCCATCCCCATGGCTCAAACATCTCCGAATACGCAATTTTAGGTGCAACTGTTACACCGTCTGATTTTGTAAAATAAAATTCGTTATATCCCCCGCCATTCTTTGCAGCCGTTACGACGTTCTGTGTTACTTTCACCCCGTTTTGGTCTGTCAGGTCATACCGGTTATCTCCTTCCTGGTCTGTCAGTATCGGATGCATAACCAGAACGTGATCTGCCCCGTCTATCCAGATATATCCTGAACCGTCATCTCTGTAACGTATATTCCGTATCACATCCGCAGCCAGCCTTTTCGCCTCTTCTTCCTGCAGATCACCGTTCTGGAAACGTTCATAGTAACTTTGCGCTACTGCCAGTGCTCCTTCAACCTGGGATTTAATTTCCATCGAATAGCCATCTAACATAGCTTCTTCATATAATTCGACAGATTCCTTCATGGACTGCTGTAAATAATAAACCCCCATAAGTGCCAGTCCAACTGTAGGAATGGCAATCAGGATAAAAATAATAGAAATCAGCATAGCTGTAAGGCTGTGAACCCCTTTTATTTTCTGCGTTTGCGCAGATGTTTTTTCCTTCATACAAACCCCGCCTCCAAATTTTATTCTTTTTTAATAATTTTATTATACACTTTTCTCAATCATTGTCAATGCGCCAGGGTCAGACTTTGTTAAACATAAACTGTTTTACCAGAAAATACAGGCATATTTTTATCTATATTGCACATATTTTTTCAAAAAAGATCATAATACATTTTTAGTACAGTATCCAGATTTCCTCCAAACAGAAAATAATAGTCAGTCTGGGCAGTGCCTTGTGTATACACATACTGCCCATACATCGGTATCGTACAGCAGACTGCTGTTTTTTCTGCTGCAGTCCCGATTCCATATCCGGCATCTGAGACTAACAGCGGCATACGCATCTTTTTCCCTCCAAAACTGATATATCTTGCTTTCTGATTCATGCGTTCCAATTCATCCGCTAAAAATCCTTTTACATACAGTTTTTCACTCTTTGGCCAGTCAAAATAGACCCATGTTTCCTCATCCTGTATCTGACGCGGCAGGCCCGCGCATTCTGTCAGCAAAAGGCTGCCCTGACTGTCATAAAACTGCAGTGCGCCCGTCTTTTTATTTATTCTTACTGAGATCCTGCTGGTGGATATTTCTGCAAGATTCTTTCCCTCTTTTGCTTTCCAAAAACCTGTCTGCTGCGGAGCTAAATCCCAGTAACCAGGCTGAAAATCAGACGCTGTGCCTTTTTGAAACTGAACTCTTATCACCGCATCACTTACAGGTGTCAGACGCAGTGTTCCATATCTGCTGATAAAATCTGCATATGTCTTAGCCCTGCGTATAATACGCACTGAATGGTCTATGGAACCATGTCCCTTTGGATACAGCAGGCTATTATCCGGACACTGGCCGAACCGGTAAGGAGAAGTATTGATCACTGTATGCTCCCGTTTCGTGTTTCTTTTTTGATTATTGAGGTTCTGATTTCCTGCATTCTGGTTTCTAGTATTTTTCCTGTCCGTATACTGATTTTGAGCATCCTGACTTTTCAGATACTGTCTGAGACCCTGATCCGCTGCTTTTGTAATACCTGGCTGTGCTTTTACAGGATGTGCTGACAAAAGCCTCGGCCCCATATGACTTCTCTTTTCCCTCTCTTTTTCTCCCTGCAGCGCTTTCTGGCGCTCCATTTCCCTTGCTGTAAGCTGCTGTTTTTCATACCGCACTGCTTCTTTCTGCTGCTGTGCACCTTTGTGCATATCTGTTTCGAAAGACTGCATCTTCTTTTCCTGTGATACCGGTTTTGCAATTAAATCCGTAAGAGTTCCACAATAAACAGCCGCCAGTTCATGAAGTGCCCGGGTAGCTGCCACGTAGAGCAGTTTTACATATGCATCCTCAGCAGGATAATGTTCTGCTGAAGGATTATAAATAAGCACGGCATCAAATTCCAGCCCCTTGGTGTACTCCACCGGCAGTACCAGAATACCGCTGCCAAATTCGGCTGTATCCAGACTGCTGCCCTGTGCTAACAGCTGTGCACCAAGACTTTGTACTCTGGCACTTCTTCCGCTTTCTGACAGCTGCATACCAGATTCGCTGCCGCTTTCTGCGCCTGCCACGCTTCCATCTTCTGATAAAGGCATACCTCCGCTGCTTCCTGCTCCCGCTGTTCTTCCGGTTTCTGATAAAGGCATACTTTCGCTGCTTCCTGCTCCCGCTGCTCTTCCGGTTTCTGATAAAGGCATACCTTCGCTGCTTCCTGCTCCCGCTGTTCTTCCGGTTTCTGATAAAGGCATACCTTCGCTGCTTCCTGCTGCACCAGCCATGTTTTCGGCTTCTGACAGCTGTATACCCAGGCGTTGTCTCACATCTTCCGCCTCCTTCTCATCCCGGCAGATCACGGCAAATGTTTCACGTCCCAGTTTCTTCCAGTCCAGAATGATTTTTACCATTTCCAAAAGCATATGTTCTGTATTTTCACATGCTTTGATGCCGACGCTGCTTCCGTGGCGGATAACTGGCTGCGCCGGATAAACCGGAAAGCTGCCATGACGCAGGATTTCCGTCGCAAACCTGGAAATTTCAACTGTATTACGGTAGCTTTTCTTTAAAATTCCGAAACGATCATACGTGCCTGTCAGAATCAGTTTTTTCAAACCATTCCAGTCATTTAATCCATGTCCGAAATGAATATTCTGGGACACATCTCCCATAATTGTATAAGTGCAGCCGTACAGACAGTATGCTAAAGACCCGTAAGCCATCATGCCAAAATCCTGTGCCTCGTCAATAATCACATGTGATGCTTCACGGATTTCATCTGTCTCTTTGATGCGTTTGTATATATAAGCCAGAGCTGCCAGATCATAGACATCAAATTCCTGTTGTTTAAAAGACACATTTTTCCCGTTTTGTTTCTGATGCTGCAAAAACTGCTGGTAGACTTCAAAAATAGATCCTTTCCAGTCATCTTTCCCAAAATACCAGCGAAACTCCCGGTTCAGCTCTTTTTTCTCTGCTTCCGTATAAGAAACATTTTTTCCGGCCAGTTCATTTTCCAGCCTTGCAAAAAGCATTTCGTTTAGCATGCGGATCCTGCCCTGCATGGAAAGCCTGCTGTTGCTGTTAAGATAGTCACGGATTTCAGATTCCTGCAAAAGCAGGGCGTGGTTTTTGCGGATGCGGACTTCTTTTTGCGGAATCACTGCCTGTTCATACTGCATACAGAATTTTTCCAAATCCAGGAACCATTCATAGCTGCCTTTCATGCTGGTATTTTCCTCTTTCGGATCCAGTTTTATAATACGGTAAACACAAGGGTCCCATTCTTCATACATCAGCTTTGTAAACAGCTCCTCCATAGTCATCTGGGACACGCCGTACACATCCAGCTCCGGCAGCACGCCCGTTATATAATCCAGCAGAATGCGGTTGCTGCCAATAATATAAAAGTCCTGCGGGCGAAACATTGCTTCGTAATTATAAAGTATATAAGAAATCCGGTGCATCGCCACTGTCGTCTTGCCGGAGCCTGCCACGCCCTGGACGATCATATTCGTTCTCGGAGACTGGCGGATAATCTCATTTTGTTCTTTCTGTATCGTAGCAATAATTTCCCCAAGCACAGCTTTTTTATTTTTCGCCAGATACTGGGTCAGCAGCTCATCGTTTGCTACAACGTCAGAATCATAAAAATCCTTCAGCCTGTCCGCTTCGATTTCATACGTACGCTTCCGCTTTAAATCAATCTCATAAACCCCTTCTGCCTGCACCGTATATCTGCAGGGTCCGCACGCATGTTCATAATACACGCCAGCCACAGGCGCACGCCAGTCTATCACAAGCGGTTCTTCTCCGGTTTTTGAAATGCCTGTGCGTCCGATATAATAAGACTCCTCCCAAGGCTGTTTGGAATCCTTAAAATCAATCCGGCCAAAATAAGGCTTTTTCCTTGCCCTCCTGCACCGCAGCAAATCACGCCGGTTTTGGGAAAGCTGTGACTGCGTATTGTAAAAAAGCGCCAGCGCCTCTTTATCCTTTGTCCCATAAACCTCCCGCAAATCATCCAGATCGCCGGTCAGCCTGCGGATGTAGTTTTCAGTCCTTGTCAGATTATCCTGTGCCACATCAATAATTTCCTTCAGCTGCTCTTCCTCCGCCTGTCTGCTCAGTCCCGGAACCGGGCGTACAATTTTTTCAGATTTCATAGTTTCCTCCGTTTTTTGTGGAAATTGCCTGATTCGGTATGGTACTGATTATAGCCCGGTTTTAGGAAAGAGTAAAGAAGTTTTGCAGCTGCTTTTTAACCCGTTTTTGTAATCGAAACAGCCAGCAGCCCTATCAGCACCAGCGTATCTGCAGCCAGCACATACACTACGTTTGCCAGGAATCCGGACACATACAGTATGGAACATAACTCTGCCGAAAGTACCAGAAAGCATAAATAGTTTGACAGGTATTCTGTGATTAGTTCCCCATAAACCCGGCCGTTTAGCAGTCTTGCATAAATAACCGGCCTTAACCAGATACGGATCATGAAGCAGACTGCCGGACATATAAAAATCACTTTTTTATCTGCAAAGGAAACTGCTGCACCATGATTCCACTGAACAGGTATTTGAGCAGGCAGATTTGCATAGGTTACCACTGCGGCTATCAAACAAAGTGATGTAAGGATAATCCATGTCATAAAGCTGCCCCATATATGCAGAAAACTAACCGTATCCCGCCTGAGCACCGTTTTATTTTCGCCCCAGTAGGACTGCAGATTCCCCGCATATTTTTCCGTATCCAAATCCTCAAAACAAATGTCCCCGTCTTTTAGCATGCTTTCACACATCCTTTTTGCTTTGTCCAGTCCATCCATCTTTGTTTGAATCACAGCCGTCTGTTTTTTAATAACAGATATCAGGGATTCTTTCCCAGACATAAGATCACGGATATCTTCGATAGAAATATCCAGTGTACGCAGATACGCTATTTTTTTAATGGTTTCTATATCTTGTTCTGAATAATTGCGGTATCCGTTTTTATCATCCCTTGCCGGAACTAAGAGCTTTTCTTTTTCGTAAAAACGAATATTAGACCGCGCTAATCCTGTCTGCTTTTCGGCTTCTTTTATTGTCATGATTCCTGCCTCCCTTAGAGAAATATTCTCCAGCCTGATTCCTCTGTAAACCAGCTGTTTTTTCGAATATTAAAGTATGAACAGGGTTTACAGTCAAGTAAAAACTGTTTTGTATCAGTCATATTTTATTATTCCTTCTTTTTTCACATAAAAATACCGTCCTGAACATTTTCAAGACGGTATCTATGAAATAAACCAAAAACAGCTAAATACGCCGGTTCTTTGTCTGATATTTCCGCAGTGCTATAGTGTTTCCTCTTTCCCTTTAGCTAATGGAACTGTTATGAAATACCAGCACCGTCCTCCAGCCTGAATTTCCCCATTTCCAGCTCCATTCCGTCAGACACTTTTACAATCCTGTTTACACTGTCCCGGATATCTTTCAGCTCTCCATTTAGAGATGCTGCAGCTTCCCCGGACAATTCCTCGGCCTTTTGGGATATGTCATGAATACGCTGTGCAGCATCTGCAATCAGACGGCTTGTCTCATACATTTCACCAATAAAACGGTCCATATCTCCTGCACAGTTTCCTGTCTGCTGCGCCATCTGTTTAAATTCCAGGAAGATATCCCCTGTTTTCCTGACTGCCTCCATCTGAACAGATGCAGAATTTCTGACATCTTCCATCCGGGAAACAATCCCGCCCAGGCCGCTGCAGAATTCTTTTATAATCGCATCAATGTCTGCAGTTGCTCTTGAAGAATCAGCTGCCAGCCTCCCGATTGATTCTGCCACTACTGAAAATCCTCTTCCCTGTTCTCCTGCCCTGGCTGCTTCTATACTCGCGTTCAGAGCTAAAAGTTCTGTTTCTGAAGCAATATTTTGAATTGTGCCTACAATACCGGCTATTTTTTCAGACTGCTGCTGCAGTACTTTTATTTTTTCAAAGGAGCTGCCGATACTGGTTTCCATCTGCCGGTTGTGCTCCTTTAATTCTTTCACACTGGCAGTTCCTTCCTCCCCGGATTTCAAGGTATGTTCTGCCCCGTCCAGCAGATTTTTGCTTTTGTCCTTCAGCACGCCGAACCATTCCTCTAGTTTTTCCACGCGTTCTGCCACATGATTTACTTCCGCCGTCTGCTCACTGGTACCGTCCGATATTTCCTTCATTGCAAGGCTGGTATTTCCGATATCAGACTCAGTCACCTGCAGGTTTTTGGAACAGTTTAAAAGTTCTTCCGTAAAATCCCTGATACGCATCAGCGCCCCGGAAATTTTACCGGCCATAACATTATAGCTTTGTGCCAGCTGGCCGAGTTCATCCTGGCTGGTTTCTGCAGCATGAATCGAAAAATCTCCGTCTGCCGCATCTTTCATCAGACAGGTAATCGCCGCAACCGGGCGGGTCAGCCTGCGGGCAAGTACCAGTACAGTCACAGCTACCGCTGCTGCAGCTGCTGAAGATACCCCTGCTGAAACAATAAAAAGCCTGGTTACCATAGACATCGCAGCACTCCGCTTCTGCAGCGTGATTAACGACCAGGAATCCGAACTGCCCATTAATGGAATGGATGCAAAGCTGGCATAATATGTTTCCTGGTCATAAGATATTTTTCTGCTGCCGCTGTCTCCTTCCATAACCTGTACAATCAGCTGGTCCATATCTTTCGATACCGGCAGCGGATGCTGTTTCGTCTGAATATTCCCCTGCTCATCCGTAACCGGATTTCCTGCAGAATCTTTAACTGAAACGGTACGTGTCTGTTCTTTATAGTTATACTGCTCTTCAATCTGGGTCAGGTCCGGATGTGCAACTGCCACGCCTTCCCCGTCAATCACAAATGAAATCCTTCCGTCCTCTTCGTCTGAGTATTTTCCAATTAAATCCTGCAAAAAATCCAGTTTTAGATCTGCTGCATAAATCCCTGTAAACTTACTGTCTTTATACATAGGGAAAAATACCGATGCACAGGGCATTCCCGTCGCAACGGAGTAATACGACTTAGATATAAATGCTTCCGGCTTTTCCATCATCTGAACAAACCACCACCTTGCAGAACGGTCTGCCAGCTCCCCAGTCGAACGGGCCGTCTGCATGCCATCCGTGCCCTGGACATAAATCTGGTCCAGATAAGGATTCCTTTCCACACACCGCTGTAAAACCGGTGTCTGTACTGCCGTATCCATTGTCAGAATACTCGGATTATCCGCCAGTTCTTCATTGATCCGGTACGCACTGTCCATAAAAATAGAAATCTCCTCTGCCATCAGGCTTGAAATCTCTTTATTTTTAGAATAGATTTCCTGTTCGTATGATGTGCTGAAAATCAAAAGTACGATAGCTGGCAGCACCGCAGCTAACAGCACCATCGGAATTAATAATTGTCTGAAAATACTTTTCTTCATTTGCGTACCTCTCACTGCCTCAGGAAGAACACAGGCAAAAAATTTTTATCTATCAAAATATAGCATATATTGAAATGGAATACAATTAAAATATAGCTGCATGATCAGACTATTGAACTCCTAAAAACAGGATTTTGAACGCTGTATAAAGTATAGGCTGCCAGGCGGAGACACTTTTTCATTTTTCTGTGACTCGGAAGAACAGTTAGAATTCTTCATTTTCTGCCTCATATCCAGGATTTGGGGCAAACTGTCTGCCGCTGTCAAAATCCCGGAAGCCCAAAAGGTGCCTGCCCGTGCCAAAGCATAAAACATGCCATAACGTCAGGGCATCAGGCACCGGTCCGTCCGCTGCCCCAAAACTATCGCAGAAAATTTGGAATTTCTTACTGTTCTCCGGAGTCACAGAAAAAGGAAAACATTTCTCTGCCTGGCTGATACCGGCTGAATTTTTATATTCTTGTCTGGATTCCAGCTGCCTGTGATAGAGCAGGCGTCCTGCTCTGCCTGGCTGCGAAAGAATAAACATCTGGCTTTTGTGTTTCGGAATATGTCTGGAAAATGGCATCCGGATAACCTATACATATATGCTTATCATATAATAATACAGACCATTCCGCCATTTGAATCATTGACAATTTTCTGCATCGTATCCTGCAGTTTCATCTGGCTTTCATCATCCATCATGGATATTTTATGACTGATTCCGTCTTCCATAAGTTCTCCGATTGTTTTTCCAAATATGTTGGTGTTCCATACACCGTCTGAAGAATTCTGTCCCTCTTTTATGTATTCCTTTAATCCCTGTGCCTGTTCCTCGCTTCCGACAATTGGAGCGATTTCTGTCTCAATGCTGGCACGGATCATATGTATGGACGGAGAAGATGCCCGGATTTTCACTCCGTACTGGCTGCCGTGTCTGATCACTTCAGGCTCGTCAAGTTCAATATCTGAAAGCTGCGGTGACACCACACCGTATCCTTTCATGCGCACAGACTGCATGGCATCTGCCACCTTGTCATACTCCTGTTTTTTGGCTGCCATTTCCCGGATCAGCTGAATCATCTCATATTCACCGTTTACTTTCACGCCGGTCAGCTGCGATATATTTTCATAATAATATTTTTGTGCAACCTCCATGCGGATTTCTGCAGTTCCGTCAGAAAGGTTCATCTGTTCTAATTTTATTTTCTCCAGATATTCCCCTTCCGGCTTGAAATCATAATTCTGCACATCTTTTACATAAGTGATTTCCTGTAAAATCTTTCTGGCATTTTCTATCACATTCTTTTTCACCGGGCGTTCCTGGCTGAGGAGATCTACCCATTTTGGCAGATAAAAATTCATGCGCACCACTGGAAACTCATATAAAATATGCTCTAAAATATGATTGACATCTTCTTTGCGCAGCTGTTCACAGTTAACGGGTATCACGCTGACCCCATACTGCGCTTCCATCTGCTGTGCCATCTGACGCGCTTCATCACTGTACGGCTTTGCCGAATTTAAAAGAATCAGATACGGTTTTCCACTCTTTTTCAGTTCATTTACCGTTTCCTGCGTCGGTTTTTGATAATTTGCCGCCGGTATTTCTGTCACTGTGCCGTCAGTTGTCACAACAATGCCTATAGTGGCATGATCTTTGATGACTTTACGTGTCCCGGTTTCTGCAGCCTGTGAAAACGGGATTTCCTGTTCTGACCATGGCGTTTTCACCATACGCTCAGCTCCGTTTTCGAGATGTCCGCTTGCCCCTTCCGTCATATACCCCACACAGTCAATCAGCCGGATTTTCACTCTGATATCGTCTGTCAGCTGAATTTCTGCCGCATCTTTCGGTATAAACTTCGGCTCCGTCGTCATAATGGTCCTGCCCTGCGCAGACTGCGGCAGTTCATCCCTGGTTCTTGCCCGGATATTTTCATCTTCCATATTCGGAATAACCATCTGCTCCATAAAACGTTTAATAAACGTAGATTTTCCGGTACGCACAGCCCCGACTACTCCTAAATAAATTTCTCCGTTTGTCCTTGCCTGGATATCTTTATATAAATTGTACTGTTCCATCAGATCTCTTCCCTCCCTGAACTTCCTGCCAGATATCTGTTCTCTATACTTTATGTCTTTGGACGGGAAGTATGACTGCTTTTTCTATTTCGGAAAGAAAATCTCAAATTTTGTGCGTACCGTTATCCTAAAGACTTCAGATTCCTTCGGTATTCTGCCATTTCCTCCCCGCTTACCGTATCCAGAATATACTGCAGCTCACTGACTACCAGCTCCCTCTCCTTTGGCAGATAAGCAGTAACAGGATAAAAGTTTGAACTGGTATCTGCAAAAAGATGTGTCCTGATCTGCAGATTTTTAATAAATACCTGCAGCTCCTCCAGCCGCTCCTTCTCCCCGGCAGGAACAAACCGCCCCTCCTGTTCCATACGGTACAGTTCCGTATCCGGAAACAGGGTAAGTGAATCCACAGAAATAAAATACGGATTTAACTGGCTGAACAGCTTCGCACTGTTCACCGCATTCCAGTATCCTCTGCCCTTCCCTGCAAGCCCGGTCATATAAACAAAATAGTACTCTATCCCCGCCTCGTCCAGTTTCCGGCACTGTTCTAAAATATCAGCCGCCGTATATCCTTTGCCTGCCAGGGCAAGCGTGTCATCATCCCCGCTTTCCGTCCCGATGCTCAGTCCGTTTATCCCCATTGCCCGCAGTTTCTTAAGCTGCCATACTTCCTTATCCCGGATACTGGCAAACATCGCCATCGTCTGGCATTTAATCAGGTAATCCCGTACTGTCAGCGCACGGAGTTTCAAATTCTCATAACTCATGGCAAACGGATTTGCCCCTGTCCAGAAGATACGTCTCGCATAAGGCTGGAATCTTTTTATCTCAGCAAGATCTTCCTCAAATTCCTCCATTGGTGACATGCGGAAATGTTCGCCTTTGTATAAGCTGCAGAAACGGCATTTCTGGTATGTGCATCCGCAAGCCGCCTGTATAATGACGGAATGTGCCTCATAGGGCGGTCTCCACGTCCTTCCTGTAAAATGCATGCTAAATCCCCTCCTTACTGCATTCCATATCCGGCAGTTCCGGCTCTTAAAGATGATGCAGATTTCCGCGGTACTCCCGCAGCTCATCTTCTTTTACAGTTTCAATAATCCTGTCAATTTCCGCAAGCAGGGCTGCTTTATCTTCCGGTAAATCTCCATAGAGCTGAAAGGCATTGGAAGCACCGAGTGCAGCAAATTCTGTCTGGATTTCCAATCCTTCTGCCAGTGCCCGCACTTCCCTGTACTTTTCTATCTCACTTTCCTCTTCCCAGTTCCCCAGCCGGATTTCCTCATACAGTTTTGAATCCGGGCAGACAGTCAGCATATTCACGCCTATTAAAACCGGATGCAGTTTACTGCATACAGCGGCAGTGGCTCCTGCCCCCTCCTCTCCGCGCCCTGCACCAGAGATTCCTGCCAGATAAAAGAAACTATAACGGATACCAGCCTGATCCAGCCGCCCGCACTGCTCAAGGATATCTTTTGCAAAATAACCTTTATCCATAAACTGCAGTGCCTCATCATCCGCTGTCTCAATACCAATCGTCAGCCCGTCATAGCCTGCTCTGCGCAAAGCATCCAGTTCCTGATCTGTTTTCAGGGTAACATCCGTCACCCTCGCAAAGCTGCCGATAGTTTCTATCTCTGGGAAATATCTGTGTACCAGCCCTGCAATCTCCATCAGTTTTTCATATTTCAGCACAAACGGATTGGCCCCGGTCAGAAATACCCGGCTGACTTTCCTGCCGCAAGAGTGGTATATCTTTTGTGCCTCTATCAAATCTGCCTTGATATCCTCCATCGGTGACATCTTAAACCGGAAAGGCAGGCCTGCATAAAGCGTACAAAATCTGCATCTGTGGTGCGTACATCCTGCGGTAACTTCCAGCAGCAGTGAAGCTGCCTCATAGGGCGGCCTCCATATCGTTCCTGTATAGTGCATCATTCATTCCTCCTCATTTCTTTCATCAGCGGATATCCTCTTTCACACTAAATTACTTCTAAAGCTCTGCGAAATCAAGTACTGTCTTTTTTTGCTGATAGTTCACTTTTTCGTACTATCTATGAAAAATGACCTCATCTTGATTTTTTCCCACGGCCAGGATATACTCATGGTAAAAGAGGTGGAACGAAATGGCTGATAATAAATTTAACAACGAAAAGACCATTGCCCGCTGTGTTCCTATGGGCAGGCTCCAGTCTGTAATCGGCGGGAAATGGAAAATCCTGATCTTATGGTATGTATCCTTTTACAAAATCCAGCGGTTTGGCGAACTGATGCGCCGCCTTGACGGGATTACACAGTCCACGCTGACAAAGCAGCTCCGGGAACTCGAAAGCGACGGGTTCCTCCATCGGGAAATTTACAAGGAAATACCGCCGAAGGTCGAATACTCACTCACCGGGTTTGGGAAGAGTTTTATCCCCGTCCTGCAAACGATGATGGCCTGGAGTGAGACATACCTCTGTCCCGGCTGGAAGAATCCTTATGAACCAGAACTAATGAAGGAGGATCATGCAGTGAAATTTGATGAAGATTTACAGCAGTTTGTTTATGATTATAATGGCTTAATTTTTGCATGGGATGATCAGCCAGAAGATGATCATCAGGATATGGTGAAAAGATTAGCTGAACATTATAATGCTCATTTGGATGCAATCATCGGGTTTATGATGCCGGCTCTCAAAGAACTATATAGTGATATTACAGCAGAACATGTGAAAGCTAATTTAGGAAAACCTGTCATAGATTATGATAATGGCCGGGTCATTTATATGGAGCAGACATTTGATAGCGACCATATATTTACTTTTGAATTCTTAGATGATGAATTTGAAGATTTGCGGTATTTTTCTATTGATGGCTGAATCTGATCCGTTTTTGGCAGTATCTTCGCTAATATAGGAAACAGGACCGGCGGTGCTGGTCCTGCGCATTCCGGGTGCGAAACGGGCAGAGATATATTTCGCCCGTATGCCGGGATGGATGGGAATGGCAGCATAGGATGTTGCATGACGACTTTGCACTCGTAAATCTCACATGGAGAAAGAGCGTCTCTTGATTTGTGGATTAAAGCTATATCCCTGGGTCTGCATAAATTTTTCGAGATCTGTTTAATCTCCCACTCTGCTCCAGCATCTCGTTCCGATTTCCTTCAGAACAAAAATCCCGATCAATAATAACCAATAATCGTAAAAGATAAAAGACTATGGGATTGATTGTTGTTCCCACTTATCTGCTATTTCAATTAGTCGCATATATTCCTATTTTTTCAGATTTTTTACATTGAAGATATTCTTATATCTTTGAAGAACGACGAGAATTGCTGCACTGCCTCTTTCACATGCACTGCCATATTTGAATAAACTTTGTATCCTTTTTAATATCTTCAATTAATGATCCTTTGTACATATGGCATATTAATGCCAATGACAACTTCTCGAATAATAGTTATCATTTTGTTTTTAAATCTGCTCAACTTCCTAAATAAAAGTCATCCAGCAAAAAATGTAATTATTATGGAAAATTTAAATATAAATCTGCTTCTTTTCACTTAAAACAGGAAGTTGCGGCAAACCTACTGGAACTGAGCAAACTGATTGAAATTGGATCAAAGCCAGAAGCGGAATGTAATTCATTTCAATTTAACTTGGGCTTCTTCACATGACAGAAAATAAAAGCTTTTGTCCGTACACTCAGCTCAACCCATGACAATTTTGTGCACAGCACAGATAAGAGACTTATTTCTTAAACATCCAGAGGTACTTTGGCGGAATTTTCCAAGCCTAATTATATTTGTATATTAAAAAACAAAAGATAATACCTGATTATCTGTCAAACAGTAACTTGAAAACTAACAGATATTTAGGATACATTAATACATTAAATAATTTAGCAAATATTTTTAAAAAGAGGCAGATAAATGGATTCTACAGCATCGATGAGTATCATCGTATTATTTCACAACAATAAACATTTTACCAAATGCATAAATTCTATCATAAATCAGCTATTAACTGCTGAGGATGAAATTATTATTATTAATGATCATTCTTCAGATATATATGAAAACGAATTAAAGGCTTTACAGTCTTATAAATGTATACGCATTTATAACAGCACAGAAAAAACTGGAAATCGTTCCCATAACAGAAATTTAGGCGCTAAATACTCTAAAAATCCTATTTTGGTTTTTATTGATGGTGATATTTATTTTCCTCAGCCAATATTAAAATATCTAAAGGATGCACTGGTTCTAAGAAATGCAGTTGCATCTTTTGGCAATGTATATGGACATAAATATGATGAAATAACATTAAATTCTTTGCTTGGCTTTGATTATTTGTCGTATCTTTTTAATGATAAAAAGTGGAAAGACTTATTGGATATTCCTCTTTTATTTGATTTTCGATTAAATAAAGATTCTATCCTGCTAAGCGGAGAATGGGTTTGGAATTACTTTTATACGAGTTATTGCATGGTTTCAAAAACTGCTTTTGTAACTGCTGGAATGTTTGATGAATCATTTACAGAATGGGGTGCAGAAGATGTTGATCTGGGTTTCAGGCTTTCCAGACAAGGAAGGCTGGAATATCAAAAGGATCTGGCTGCTTTTCATATTCCACATCCCAAAAACAGAATGACAAATCAAATAAATAATTTTAAAAATATGTACTATATGTTAAATAAATATAAATCTCCTGAATTTGAGTTGAAAATTACATATGATAAATCATCCTCTTTGATCCATGCGCTGGAAGAATTTTTATCACGTTTAAGAAAACTTGACATCGCCTGTCAGGAAATACCAAAACAAGCTGGCATTCTTCACTACGATGTTGTTTCACAAAATGCGCCAAAAGGCAGATTGCAGTTTATGGATCATAATGGCAGGCTGCATTGTATGGAATTATTTGGTTTAGCTTTGCCGTTTTCATCTCATGTTTTTGATTGTGCATATATACCCTATGAAATATTTCTATATCCCTATACTTTGATACCAAGAATTTTCCAGGAGTTTTTAAGAGTTTCAAAAACAGTGTATATAAAAAAACACGAACTTCCAAAACGTATCGAATGGGATCTTTCTGTTATTAATGGATTTAATAAAAATTCTCCTTTTCGAGATTTATATTATGTTTCAAAAACATTGCAGGATTTTTGTTTAACGGACTTGGGCAGCGTGCTGCAAATAAATACTGCTTTTGATTTTAACCAGATAGAAAGGAGCTATTTATATGAATTTTGACTGTTCGATCGTAATACCTTATCACAGCAATATTAATATGTTAACAAATTGTGTTGACAGCCTGATAAAAACGACACCGGCTGATACAGAAATTATAATTATTGCAAATAACTGCAGTCTGGATGAAATTCGTATTTCATTTCCATATCCTAACGTACTTGTAAAAAAATATAACTGCGACTTGCTTTATCCCAAGGCTGTAAATATAGGAGTTGAAGAAGCTAAAAGCCAAAATGTCTTTTTATGTGACGCTGATACTTATTATTTCGGAAACTGGTTTCAAGAAATAATTCAATGCTATGTAAAAAATAAAGCATCTATTGTCGGCGCAAAGCTGATCTACACGGATAATGATACTGTCAGAGATTTTGGAATGGGATATAATGGATATAACTGGCCGCATCCTTTTAAAAATTTACCTTCTGTGCATCCTTTGGTCATGAAAGACAGAATTTTTCAGACAGTATGCACGGCCTGCTGTATCATTAATAAAAAAGATTTCCAAATGATTGGCGGATTAGACGAACGTCTTGGATATTCTTATTCAGACATGGATTTATGCCTTCGTCTTACTGCACAAGGGAAAAAAGTATGGGGATGCGGACATGCGGCTGTTTATCACAAAGGAAGCTCCATAAAAAGAGACATGTCGCATTACAGAAAGGATATTCGCGGAAAATTTTTTGAACTCAATGCTCAAAGATTTTTCGTAGATATGCAGATTTATTATGCAGAAAGCGCCCGCTATTATTTAAAAAGCCATATGTTAAACGAAGAATATATATTGATAGATTTATCAACGGTATACAATAAATCATGGCATTATGAAATGCTGAAAGAAATCCTGGGTATTACAATAAAAGACATTTATTCCTTTGAGCAGCCGCCCAGAGATAAGCGTCATATTGAATTGTATGAATCCATTCCTGCCTATATATTTAACCTTAACATACCGTTAATATACTTTGTAGATAATCATACAGCGTTATCAAATAATTGTATATGGCATCATCTTCGGAACGGACATAAAGATTTAGTAGTTGACCGCCATGGAAATATTGTTTCGTTTGAACAGCTTTTAGTTTGATAAAGTGAAAAAAGAGGAGACTATTTATGTACCTGGCTATTGATATAGGCGGAACTAACATAAAATATGCAAATGTAACTTCTGACTATAAAATTACAAAACACTGGACTGTTTCTTCTATTCCGCCAAAAAATTGCAGTTTTCTGGATTATTTGATCCAAAATATTAAATATGACGAAAACTTGCAGGGAATAGGTTTAAGCATACCCGGAATTATTTCCAGTGATGGAAAAGTCTTGAGCCATTCGTCCAGTACTTTACATGAATTATATGAAAAAAATATATGTTATGATTTATATAAACGATATCATGTACCAACTGCAGCGCTAAATGATGGAGATGCAGCCGGTATATTTGAATGCTGGAACGGATATGGCAGTAAATATCCGCTTTGTGTATGTATACTGATAGGTACCGGCATCGGCGGATGTATTTGTTCACACAAAAATGTGGTCAGGGGGAATTTTAATGCGGCTGGAGAATTTCACCGGATTCCCTATTATGATACAGAAAAAACGAAGTGGCGCTGTATAGGTGATTTTTGCCGGATAAAATCACTCATTCAAAAATACCACTCCCTTTCTGGAATAGAACTTTCACCAATGGAGATATGGGATTTATATCTTCAAAATGAAAGTCATGCTAAACAGGCTGTTGATACATGGCTATTTCATTTGACACAATTATTAATTATGATTACAGCGTTTTGCAGTCCTGACATATTGTGCATTGGCGGAGGAATATCAGATAATACTGTTTTCATTTCCAAACTGTCCGCATGTTTTACAGAAACTGCAGCTGTACATTTTCCAGATTATAAAAAGCTGCCGGAAGTTGTAAGCTGCAGTGCCAAAAGCACTTCAAATTTGTTAGGCGCTATTGTATATCTCCGGCAAAAAACAATCAGACAGCAGGATATCCTATGTGGTAATTCTGATCAGTGATTGGTGTATCTGGCTGGTAAGTATCATAAAATTTATGAAACTGTTCATCTGATGACATTAGCGTCTTTTTTAAAGAAATATTATTGAAACTGCCAGCCAGTTTTCTGACTTCAGATATACTGCCTAAATATCGTATTTGTATCAGCAAATCTGAAAGAAAATATTCATATCTTGTTTTCATCGCTGTATCTACACAGTTTTTAAGTATTTTTTCATAGGTAAGTACATAATTTTCCAGCGATTTTTCATAATTATGAAGTTTATAATATTTAACCGCTTGCAAGTAAAAACATTTATAATAATCCCTTTCATAATTGTGAAAAACGCATAAATCTTCTGCTTCATTTAACAGGGTATCTAACTCATTCCCAATCGTTTTTGCATTCTGCGCTGCAATTTGAAAAAGACTTATGATCAGACGAATTTTTATTTCATAAAAAGGCATGTCTGTATTGTTTATAAATTTTTTTAAATGCTTTATATGACACCATGCATTTTTATAGGAAAAATTCATAATATCAGCTAAAATTTCATGTGTATAGCTGGAAATATGTGTCTTTGTATCTGTATTTTTTGACAGATATTTTTGATAAGTATGAAATGCATTATGCCAATTTAACATAAGCACTTCATTGTTTTTATTATCTGTGTAATAAATATTCCCAATATCGTGAAAATTGCAGATCGTCTGATGGTGTTCACCTAACTGCTGAGAAAGCATCAGGGCTTCATCCAGCATCTTTTTTGCTTCTTCTATTCTGCCTAAATCTTTTAGAGGAACACTTTTTCGATTGAGAATCTTAGACATAACACTTGTTTGTATTTCTTCGGAAATTTCAAACTGTGGTATTCTTTTTTCAGCTCTTTCCAAAAGACGGATTGTTTCTTTTGATTCATATATTTGATTCAGGTTATTTGCATATTGAATAAAAAATTTAAAATAGTAGTTATGATATTTAGTATATTTTTCCGTTTGATCTAAAATCGTTTCAGATACTGCTTCATAATATGATATACCTGACCGAATCCCCATATTTTTAACAAATTTATCACACAAATGGCGAGCTAATTTTAATTCCTGTTTTGGTTCACATGTGATGTCTTTATTTAATATCAAAGTATATACGATAGAGTAAAATTGAAACCAAAATACGTCTGTAACACGTTCGCATATGATATATTTTACAGCCTTTTCTATCATATTTTGATCCATCTGTTCTAATTTATGCTTAAGGATAAAATACGCAGGAAATAATACCTCATTCATTTTCACAGCTTCGATCGATAATATTAGATGCTCTGTCATTTCCTTGTATTTGTTTGCCAGCTGTGTATTTTCTTTATAATACACAGCAAAGTTGTTATGATAAAACGTTATCTCATCGTTCGATTGAATTTTTATAAATCCAGCTGATTGCAAACGGTCTAATATTCCATAATCAGTAAAAATCTTATAATATAAGTTTAATGGAACTGACTGAAAAAATAGTAGAACCGATATTGTTTGTTCATATAGCTGTCTTTCTTCTAATGTCAGTGAATCTAAAAAAAAGGATTCACGCAAGCGTAACATGCCTTGAACTGTAGGCGGAAGCCTTTTTATGGTCTTATGAAATTTTTCGATATTTCTAAAATAAAAAGTTCCTTTTTCACTAAGAGAAATCACCTCTTTTTGAGCCAGATAAATCATCAGCTGCTGTAAAATAAAAGGATTAGATCCTACAGTATCTATGATCATTTGAAAGGTTTTATGATACATATATGTTTCATCTGATAACTGCGGCTGAACACACTGGCGTAAATATATTTCAGCAGAAACTTGATCAAATCCATTACATTCAAAGCTGACATAATTTTCAGGATATTTAGCTGCACGAAGCAATAAAAGATCATTTGTCTTGCGGGCCAGATTATGATTAAATAGATAATCCGTATTAAAACTTACGATGATAACTGTTTTTGACTCGCTGCTTAGCATTCTTAAAATAAAATTTCTGAAAAATTCCAAAGTATCATTTTCACATTTCTGAAGATTGTCAATAACAAGTAAAACTTTATATTTATTGAATAAACTGTAGATATAATTTAATACCTCAGTAATATGGCTGCTAATATCATATTCCGTATTATATAAAATATCAAATTTTATCCTCTGATTTGCAGCCTGGCTGTTTGTTTTGTAATTCACAGGATGCTCCATATACAAAGGTAAATGTTCTAATTGCGATACAATGATTTTAATGATTGATTGTGTATCAACATACTGTTTCTCAACATCAAAGTGTAATATTTTATAGCAGCTCCTATCATAGATATTAATCATTTCATTTATCATCCGGCTCTTTCCAGAACCGCTTTTTCCATATATATGTATAATGCTGCCAGTATTTAGATTCCGGTAATTTTTTTTCAGTTTCACGAGAAAATCTGAATATCTGCTTCCCAATAAAGAAACTTCTGCCAGCCAGTTCATCTTTATTCTTTCATGAATCTCTTCGCATTGATCATCATAGTATATTTTTATGAGAGGCGTACATACTTCGGGTTTATATTTAATAATCCTGAGCTTATAGACAATGAGCCTGGTACTGCATCGTGGCACAGTTATTTTTTTAGTATATTTAGATGGTGAAGGTTCACTTACGATTTCAAAATAACGCAGTGCATCATCTTTTTGCAATTCCATTTTTACAGAAGCATCGTTATGAATATCGTTATTTTGGATATATATCCTATATTCAAACGACTCATTTACATTATATTCTCTATCTGCTATTTTTGAATTTTCATTTGAGCTGCTTTTTTTCAGACAGCTTCTAATCTCAATTCCCCATTGAAAGGAATATTCCATTTGGTTTTCGTAAGAAAAATAATCATGAAACCATGGCTCATTTTGGCATTCCAATAATAAAGCTTCCAGCCTGCAATCATCATATACCCAATGTCTGATTTTAGCCTTATCGCAAAAATCAGTAATGTGCTGATCGAATTCTTTTGTTACAGGGGAATAAGAAAAGAAAAATAAAAGATCAATATCATTTAAATATGCCATAACTAAAGTTGAAGATACCATTTGCAAGGATAATTTTCTTGCATGATATTTGCATTCTCCCCATATAATCATATAGTTATGATCAATAAAAGGTATTTTTCCTTCATAATCCCGTGCGTGATCTCTTGTTAGTTTAGTTTGACTAATCTTGGTTTTTAAAAGTTTTTCAAGCAGCTTACCACACATTTCTTCAAACAATTTACCGTCTTTTTTAAATTTGAACCAATATTGATCTGTCAAGTATTTCATATGTAACCTCATGTAAATTTGGATAATATAAAATTATCCAAATCCTTTCATTCATTATTTTAGCCATTCATTGCATTTGATCTATTCGCTTGAAAAAATGACAGATAATCAGGTATTATCCATCATTTCTGTATCATATACCTCAACTCTTACTGACATCACTAGTCTATTATATCATAAGTTCGACTACATTCAACACCTTTTTTCTATATTAAGATATAAAATTATTTCATTCCGTTACAGTTCACGGCCTAGCCGATTAGGATTTCTAGTATTTCTGAGTTTTCATAACCATGCAAATTAAACTGACCAGGAGACTGCCATGTCTATTGACCCGTCATTTGATACAGGTGCATTAAGAATAAGGCTTAAACTGCAGAAGATAAAGTGAAGGTTTTTGAATCCGGAGAAAAGTATGTGCAGATGCAGGAACAGTTTAAGGCCGCTTTCCGCGAACAAAATGCCAGTATCCGCAAGCTGGAAGAGGAACCTGGAAAGACCCATGCGCAGACGGTCAGTGTCCGGAAAATATGGTCTGAGATATCTGATGATGTTTACAAGGAAACAGATGCGGGAAAATTTGCCCTGCGCAAAGAGATCGCACGCCTTGGGCAGCGTATCCTCGAAATGGAACGCCAGAGGAATGCTGCACTGGACAGGCTGCAGGATAAAAACCATGAATTATACGAAGTGAAAGCAGCCCTCTATGAAGCAGAACAGAAAATAGCCGGATTGACGGCGCGCATCAATAAGGATCATACGAATTCATCAAAACCATCATCACAAAATCCGAACCACAAAACCATCCCGAACGGAAGGGTGAAAAGCGGCAAAAAACCAGGCGGCCAGAAGGGACACATCCATCATGGGCGTAAACGCATGGAACCAACACAGGTCATAGCCATCCCTGCACCTTCTATATAGAGAGACGATCCAGGCTTCAAAGAAACTGGAAATACGATCCGCAAGCATCTGGTAAACTGCATGCGGGTATTGAAGCGGCGGAGTACAATACACCGGAATTCAGGACAAGGCAACAGGACAGAGGGTGCATGCCGCTTTCCCGGAAGGCTTAAAAGATGAAGTGATCTATGACGGAACTGTAAAAGTATCTGCATACCTGCTGAACAATGAATGTTCCATCAGCATCGGGAAAACGCAGAATTACCCATTTTTGCGGAAAACTTGATTAATTTCAATGAAACTGCTTCAAGGCTTTGTGCTCATTCACTGCTATATTCCATACCGGCCATTCTTTTTTATTAAAGAAAATTCCCCCATAACAAAAGCACCAGAAGACAGCCGTCCAATCCGGTACTGCCCCCTGGTGCTTTCATATTAAATTCCCTAAAAAACGAAATTACTCCTCAATACAGAAAACCCCGTCTCTTTCACAAAAATGCGAATTAAAAAACTTCTCAACTGCCTTTACCATATAATACGTATCCTTGATTCCGGCTGTTTCAAAAGCAGAATGCATCGCAAGCTGTGCCAGTCCGATATCAACTGCATTTAAAGAAACTTTTCCTGTTAAAATATTGCCGAGTGTGCTTCCTCCCTGCTGGTCAGAACGGTTTGCAAAAAACTGTACAGGAACACCCGCATTTTCACACAGCGCTCTAAACAGCGCAATGCTTACAGCATCCGATGTATATTTAGCACCGGCATGGGATTTGATGACAATTCCCTCATTCATATATACGCAGTTTGTCTCATCTGTCTTCTCCGGGTGGTTTGGATGCACGGCATGGGCATTGTCCGCACTCAGCATAAAACTGCCGGATATTGCCCGCAGATAGTCTTCTTCGGTCTTTCCCAGTCCTGTATTAATCCGTCTTAAAACATCCTCTAAAAACGTAGATCCCGCTCCCTGTTTCGTACCTGAGCCGGTTTCCTCATTATCAAAGCATGAATAAATGCCGACAGAGCGGCTGTTTTCACCTGCCAGAAATCCTTTCAGACAGGCAAACGCACACTGCAGGTCATCTAAGTGCTGGGACGAGATAAATTCTTCCGCCGCTCCCCATACAGAAGGTTCCTGCCTGTTATATAAATATAAATCACTGCCGTAAAAAGCCTCCGGTGATATTCCGAGTTCTTTGCAGAGAAGGTTTTTCAGCTCCCCTTTTGAAATATTTCCTGTACCCATAAGAGGAAGCATATCGACCTGCTTATTGAATTTGATTCCGTCTGCTGCTTCTCTGTTCATATGAATAGCAAGGCTTGGTATAAGCACAAAATCTCTGTCTATATTAACCAGCTTTGTAACAAAACGGTTACCTTCCTTTACAATCACCCGGCCCGCCACTGACAGCGGCCTGTCGAACCATGTGGCAGGCAGCATCCCGCCATAGCCTTCTGTGTTCAGCTGCATGTACTTTTTTCTTACCTCAATCTCTGCATTTTCCTTTAGCTTAAATACTGGAAAATCGCTGTGAGATGCTGTAATATTAAAAGTATAATCTGATAGTTCCGTGCCTGGACAAAAGGCAATCAGGCTGGAATCGTTTCTTGTCACATAATAAGCTCCGCCAGGTGCAATTTCCCATTTTTCACTTTCCCGCAGACGTTTGTACCCGTTTTTTTCCAGCTCTTTCTGCATTGTCTGCACTGCATGGAATGCCGTAGGGCTCTCCTTTAAAAACTGCAGCATTTCTTTTGCTATTTCTCTGTGCATAGTTTCATCTCCCTTAATCTGTTCTCATATTTAAATTCTGTATATCTGTATCATGTGCAGCCCGGCCTGCTGTTATGCCAGGGCGTGCCTGAAAAGTCGAAGCAATTTTATAGCTCACCGAAAAGTATCGGCTGCCCGGACGCCGGGGCGGAGAAACTTTTTCCTTTTTCTGTGACTCTGGAGAACAGTTAGAAATTCTTAATTTTCTGCCTGATATCCAGGATTTGGGGCTCACTGACTGCTGCTGCCGGAAACCTGGAAGCCCCAAAAGGTGCCTGCCAGTGCCGGAACATAAGGCATGCCAGAGCGCCAGGGCATCAGGCACCGGTCCGTCCGCTGCCACAGCCTTGAAGCAGAAAATTTAGAAGTTCTTACTGTTTGTAAGCGGAACAGAAAAAGGAAAAAGTTTCTCTTCCTGGCGTCCGGCTAATCTATCCCTTCCGGCTACGCTCCCGGTCAGCCCTCCAGATTTTTCAATTTTATAAATGCCCCGAGATTCCCCCTTTTCCCGTTCGTGGCCCTGTGCGAAAATAAAAGCCCCGGATTGCAGCAGGTGCAGATATTTGTCACAGCCAGATGCCTGGCCAGAATCCCCGCTTCCAGCAGTACGAGCTCGTTTGCTTTCCATAGATTCAGCTGAAATTTCCCTGGAGCTGACGGATAACACAGCTGCGGGCCTGCGTGCGGAAATTCCTCCATAAAACGCTCTGCTACATCTTTGCTTACTTCATAACATTCCTGACAGATCGAAGGCCCTATGGCACATATAATATCCTCCGGCCTGCTTCCATATGCCTGCTCCATCGCACGGACTGTCTGTCTTCCCATATGTGCAGCTGTCCCGCGCCATCCGGAATGACTGACACCTACCGCACGCTGCACCGGATCTGCAAAAAAAAGCGGCACACAGTCTGCAAAAAATGCAGCCAGAACAATTCCCGGCTCATTGGTAACCAGCCCGTCTGTGTCAGAATAATCCCTGTTTCTTGTAATCCCTTTGCCGCAGTCTGCACGGGTAACCGTCCGCACATTCGCCGTATGCGTCTGGTCGGTCAGTACAAAGTCAGAAATGCCGGCATGAAAGGAAACCGCCGCACGATGAAAATTTTCATCCACGGCAGCTTTCTCATCTCCTCTTGTATAGCTGAAATTTAGGGAAGAATATATCCCCTGGCTGACTCCTCCTTCCCGCGTTGTAAAACCATGCTCTGCAATCCCGGCCATCTCTAACAGCGGAAATTTCAGCATAGGAATTCCGCCTGTGCTCCTGTCATCCTGAAGCTCCATGACGCGGCGGCCGTCTGCTATCTTAAAATCCAGAATATCCATATTAACCTCCTATACAGGGCCAAAATACCCCGCACCAAACCGGCGGGGTCAGTATTGCGGTAAAAAAGCTGTAGGATATCCGGCCCCGCGGCATTCGCTAAATGCCCGTTCAGGCACTGCACCCGGCTCATTGCCTGCGAAACAAAAACCGGCTGCTGCCTGGTGTTTACAGGCAGACCCGGTTTTTCCCGGTTTTTTTTGCCCGGTACATTGCTTCATCCGCTTTTTCAAAAAACTGTCTGCCGGAAGCAAAATCCGGCTTGCAGACAGCCACTCCAATGCTTACCGTAAAGCTGTTTACCTGTCCGCTGTCGGTCGGTATCTGCTGCTGCTCAAAGCGTCTTCGAATCGTCTGTGCCTTCGTAACTGCATCCTGCTGGCTCATATCCATAATCATGGCAAACTCTTCTCCGCCATACCTGGCGACAAAGCAGCGTTCACTTTCTTCTTCCAAAAATATACCTGCCAGAACTTTCAGAACTTTATCCCCGTACGAATGCCCGTATGTATCATTGACTTTTTTAAAATTATCGATATCGGCAATCAGGACACTGAGAGGACTCGTGCATTTTTTGTATTCTGCCATCTTACGGTCTAGTTCCCGGTAAAATGCCTCATGATTATGCAGCCTTGTCAGCGAATCAAGCGTCGTCTGAATATTCAGCATATGCGTATATTTGCGTATCTGAATAACTACTCCTGAAAGGAGAATCACAGCGCATAAAACACTGGAAAGGTTCAGCAGCATATGGTCTTTCCACAGACTGGATTCTACTTTTTCAACATATACAAAGTCTGCAAACGCCATCACAACAGATACTGCAATCTGCAGATATACAAGTTTGATATCTTTAAGTATCATGCAGAAAATAACTGGCAGCACGCTTAAAAAAGCCAGGCTGCGGGTCCAGCGGTCTCCCATAAGTGCCAAAATTGTTACTCCGTTTATAATAAGCAGTACACTCCAGTCGTTCAGCGAAAGATCAAAACGCATATAACATTTTTCAAAAATCAGTGCAGCCCCTAACAGCACCACATGCGTCGCCACTACTTCTGCCAGGATCAGAAACAGCCCTATGTCTCCAAATCCGTATAAAAGTAAAACTACAAACCTTGCTGCGTCCAGCGCAAACAGGCATTTTACAATAATCCACAGCGAATGCTTGATAATATCATACCGGACATCCCGCTCCTCTTTACTCAGCAGTGTCACTATGCCTTTTTTCTTCCCTTTTGTACCCATAATCCATACATTTCCCCTGTACCATTTCCCTGCCGCAGTCATTACCGGCTGTATTTTATTTTTCGCAGGTAACCTGTCAGCCGTACTTTTATGATTTCATACTTTTATATACAGTATACCCTCTCTTTCCATTTTTCGCAATCACTTTTGTAACGGATAATCAAATGTATTTTTACGCTAAATAATCAAATGCATTCTGAATCACTGTCCACTTTCCCTGCATAAATGCTGCTGCGTCAAACCGGCAGGGCTGCTGCTGTGAAATCCCATGGCTGAAGCAGTAATAGGCTGCGGCAGCTGAAATTTTATGCTGTTTTCTGGTATCTACCGCTTCCAGCGGTTCCCCAAGCCGCGTATCCCTGCGGTATTTTACCTCTACAAAGACCAGATATGTTCCGTCTTTTGCAATCAGGTCTATCTCGCCCTGTTTACAGCGGTAATTTTTCTCAATCACCTCGTATCCCAGTGTCTGTAAATACTGAGCCGCTTTTTCTTCATACTCTGCTCCGGTTTCTCTGCTGTTTTTCATTCTTCAGGCCTCTGTTTCCGCTTTTTATAATCCCCTGCTGTTCTACTGTTGCTGGCGCATGTCTTTTTCCTTGTGTTATCCTGCCGTTTTGCTGCTGTTCATGTCTGCCGTTACTTTCTTCACATTTTTATGCTGATCGTTTGCTGCTTTTTCATGCCATCCGTCTTTAGTTTCTACCCTTTGTTTTACTAAAATTTTATGCCGTCTTTGTTTCTTCTCATGTTCAGGCTGGTCTTGCTGCTTTTCTATAAATGTTTCTTAATCATTTTTCTCGTGTTCAGGCAGTAGTTTCCTTACGGTTGTTTCTTTCACTTTACGCTGACCGTTTTGCAGCTTTTCATGTCATGCTTATTTACGTTTCCACGACAACCGTTTTACTGTTCTTTCATGTCATGCTCCTTTATGTTTCCACACTGTTCATTTTGCTGTTCTTTCACATCGTTCCATATGTTTTCAGGTTCTCCAGCTATTTATGATAATTGCCAAGTTTCTGGCGTATTTTATCCATATCGTTTACAAATACAAGAATCTCTGCCACCACCTGGTACAATTCCGGCGGAATCATATCTCCAATTTCCAGCTTGGACAGCGTATCTGCCAGTTTGTCATCCTGATAAGTAGGGACATCCGCTTCTTTTGCCGCATCAATAATCCGTTCTGCCAGCGCTCCTTTTCCAGTCGCGAGAATTTTCGGTGCCTGCTCCCCTGGTTCATAGGAAAGCGCTACTGCTGTTTTCGGTTTTTTTTGTTTTTCCTGTGCCACGATGCTTACTCCTTATCTGCCTACGCACGGACATCGAAAGAATACCGGTGTACCATACCCCTTCCTTTTGCTGTCGCCGGCTGGCTTTTTTGCAAAAAATCTTCTACAAAATCTACTTTTTCTTCCCGGTTTTCAACTGTAACCCTGCAGTTATAGCCCAGCTTTTCCAGTCTCGCCTGAAGTTTTGGCAGATTAGCTTCAATCAGGTCATAAGCAGCGTCATCTGACAGGTAAAACTTCGTGCTGACATTTTTATCAAGCATTTTAATGGAAACATCCGTAGACCCCAGGTTTTCCAGTTCCAGATGCAGAAAAGCAGACAGCTCCCCTTCTTTCTTTCCGAGATTCCGCTTATTCGTATAAACATATAAATCACTATGGGCATTCTGGTTCGCCATTTTCAGCGGTATCTGTACATAAGTGTATGCCTGGTTAATCTGATGCATAAATTCAATATTATCCCGTACCTGTGCTGCTGACTGCGACAGCTGCCCCGTGTTCATGCCAGTCTGCTTTGCAAACTGTTCAATCTGCCCCATCTGCCGGTTCAGCCGCTGGTAGAGTTCTTCGACTTTATGTTCTGTTTTCAGGTCCTCAGGCTTTAATGTCCACTGCTGTTCCATCACGTCTTTTAACAGTGTATGGTAAGCTTTTCCGGAAAACAGTTTTGTCAGGGTTTCTTTTTCAGGAGCCGGAAGTGTTTCCAGTCCTTTTGCTAAAGAATCCAGAAATTCTTTTGCCATAAGTTTTGTATTCAGTTTCAGATTCTCTTCCTTTGGAAAAATTTCTTTCAGCTGTGCTTCCAGATCTGCTCTCTGATGTCTGTTAAGCAGCTCTGAAAGCGGGCGCGCAGACTGCTCAGACTCCGCCTGTTTTAAAACCTCTCCAGCCGGCAGCTTTACATCCGGTGCGTCTTTCTGCTGTCCGCTGACTGCATCTTTTGCAGGTTCCTGTTTCAGCGCTTCTTTATTTAGCTCCTGATTTGCACCAGTTAACTCTCCTTCAGGCGGTCCTTCCTGTACCAGGCCTGCGTCTCCTTCTTCCGCCTGCACCAGCTCAGATACAAATAATTCAGGCAGCTGGCCTTTCTGCATGCCTTCTGCAGAATCAAAAATCGATAAAATCTGGCTGTTCAGCTGCAGGACTTCGGAAGCCGTGCCTGATGATCTGGCAAATACTCCCGGCAGCTCCTCCATGACCTGTGTGACCTGTTTTAGCACTTCGTGCCGGTCATTCTGATAGTTTTCAAACTGTGCGGCCATCTGGTCATTGACCGGTATTCCCAGTTTTGTCATTAAAACAGCTGTCTGCAGGGAAATCCGCGGATTCTGCATAAGCGTATGGCGCATAGCTGCAAGAGAACTGCGGTCAATCGGCATGCCTTCTTCCATCATGCGGTTAACCATATCAATCGTATCTTTTGTCATATCCATGCCGGCCGCATCCAGTGCTTTCTGAATCGTAGGATTGAATGCCGCGCCTCCTGCAAACGGCTTGATCGCAATCGTATTTCCATCATTGGATTTTACCTGGAAAAATACGGACTGCCCCAGCATCAGATTTACATTTCCGTCCAGACGGGCTGAGACTGTCTGCCCGTTTCCAAGGCCAAGCAGTATTTTCGTTCCATCAATGGCATTGATGCTGCCTTCAAACACTGCACCTTCCTGCATTTCGTTAAATGCAGATACAAGGTTTTGAGGCGCACTGGAAGGCGCAGCCGCAGAAGATGCTGAAGGTGCGTTTGCCAGCGTATTCGCGTACTGTCCTAAATAATCTGCAATCTGCATATAGATTCTGCCTCCTGTCATTTGCTGTATACTTTATTTACAAGTGCGAAACACCTCTGATACAGAATACCTTCCGGTCAGGACAGCATACATATGTGCTGGCTGCGGGTATTTTTATGTATCCATAATTGAACCAAGAAACGTCTTTCTATGAATTTCACAAGGCCCCAGACAGCGGATGGCTTCTATATGCATCTTCGTGCCATATCCTTTATGGGATGCAAATCCATATCCTGGATATACGGTATCATATTCATCCATGATCCGGTCTCTTGTGACCTTAGCCAGAATGCTGGCTGCGGCTATGGAAATGCTTTTTGCATCTCCTTTAATAATCGGTATCTGGCGGATCGGAACTTCGGGTATCGTAACAGCGTCATTTAATAATATATCGGGTACTATGTCCAGTTTATTTATAGCTATGCGCATGGCCTCATATGCTGCCTGCAGAATATTAATCTCATCAATCCGCTGCGGCGGCACAATGCCTACAGCAGCAGCCAGTGCCCGCTCCATAATAATATCATACAGTTCTTCGCGTTTTTTTGCCGACAGCTTTTTGGAATCATTGATATACAAAATCTCACAGTCTTTTGGCAGTATGACGGCACCGGCTGCGACCGGACCTGCCAGCGGCCCTCTTCCGGCTTCATCGACGCCGCATATATATGCAGCCTGTGCATACTGCCGCTCATATTCAGTAAGGTTATAAATACGCTGGCGCTCCTGTTCTAAATCCTGCAGCTTCTTTTCAGCCTGTGCTGTTATTTTTTTTACTCCAGCCCGGTGATCGTGTTTATATTTTTGTATAAAATCAGGCAGCATCTGTAGATTCGCTGCCTGATACTCTTCCCTGACCTGTCCTATCGTCTTTGTCATTTTTTCTCCTGACCGATTCTGCCAATAGATGTAAACGGATAAATCCTGAAAAAAGCCCTGCCGATAATTTCCTGGCGGCGTACCAGACCCACCTCGGAATCACGGCTGTCGATACTGTCATTGCGGTTATCCCCCAGTACAAAGTATTCATCTTTGCCTAAAATCCTGGGCGTACAGGCAAATCCGGGCTGGCTGACTGTCTCTAATCCATAAGGTTCATCTAGTGCTTCCTCGTTAATAAAAATCGTTCCCTGTGCATCAATCCGCACCTTTTCTCCAGGCAGGCCGATAATCCGTTTCACAAAGTAGGTATCCTGCTCATACCGGTATGGAAATGCAATGATTTCATACCGCTTGGGCTCTCTGAAACGGTATGTCAGCTTGTCCACAAGAATCTGGTCACCATGATAAAGGGCAGGTTCCATAGAAACGCCCTCGATTTCAGTACGCTGCACGGCATAATTCACAGTCAGATATGTGCAGCCTAAAATAATGATCAGAAAAAGGCACAGACTGATGATTTCTTTAAAAATAGCTTTCATGCATCATCTCTCCATCAGCCTGGCAATTCAATGGTAATCCTTCCAATTTTCCCGCTGCGGAAATCATCGATCAGTAATGAGGCTGCTTTCGTATAATCCAGGCCGCCTCCTTTTTTTAAACAGTTCCTGTTCTGGGCAAGCTGCTCTAACACCACGGAACGCTCCAAAGATTCATCCAGCTGATAGCGCTCTGCCAAAAGCCCCTGATATTTTTCTGTAATGACTCCGATAAGTTCCATCGCCATTTCATCCATATTTAGGTTTTCATCTTTCATGGACCCGATCAATGCCAGATGAAGCCCTGTGATCTCATCTTCAAATTTCGGCCACAAAATGCCCGGTGTGTCTAACAGCTCTGCATTTTTATTTAAACGGATCCACTGTTTGCCTTTGGTCACTCCCGGCTTATTGCCCGTTTTTGTACATGCCTTTCCTGCAAATGAATTGATAAACGTAGACTTTCCTACATTTGGAATCCCTGCCACCATGGCCCTTACCGGACGGTTTAAAATACCCCTGCGCCTGTTTCTTTCTATTTTATCCTTACAGGCCTCCTGAATGACCCCCTGGACTTCCTTTATACCCGAACGGTTTCTGGCATCCAGCTTTACGGCAAACATCCCCTGGTCTTTATAATACTGACACCATGCCCGGTTTGCGGCTTCGTCTGCCAAATCTGCTTTGTTGAGCAGAACAAGCCGGGATTTATTTTTTCCCATTTCATCTATGTCCGGATTGTGGCTGCTGACCGGAATCCTGGCATCCACCAGCTCAATGACAAGGTCTGCCAGCTTTATATCTTCCTGCATCTGTCTTTTTGCTTTCGTCATATGACCCGGGTACCACTGATACTGCATAATCTCATCCTTCCTAATCGTTTGCTGTGTCTGTATTTTGTTACTGCATCAGGCCAAATTTATGCCGCGGCGATACAGTAAACCATGCCTTTCCAATAATATATTCCTCTTTTACGCAGCCAATATTTGCAAACCGGCTGTCTTCACTGTTATTTCGATTATCCCCCAGCACAAAATATTCATCCTCGCCCAGATTGATTTTATCTTTTGCAATTCCAGGGTCTTCCATACGGCTTACCTGCGTTTCTTCTGCATATTCTTCATCATTGACATATACAATTCCATCTGTAATCTGTACGGAATCTCCGGGAACCGCAATAATCCGCTTCATATAATAATGCGTGTTTGTATTGCCGTTTGGAAGAAATGCAATAATATCCCCTGGTTTAGGCGATATAAATTTATATGAAAACCGGTCAATCAGCACTTCGTCCCCGTCGTCTAACTGCGGCGACATCGAAGGCCCGATCACCGCAGAACGCACGCCGAAAAAATACGTAAAAACGACTGCAATTACAATCGTAATCGCAATTTCCAGTATCCAGATAAAAATTTCCTGAAACAGAGACAGATTTACCCTGCGTTCCTTTTTTCTCCCGAAATTAAGTCCCCTGACTCGTCTTCCCATGCTTTTGTTTCCTTACCAGCCAAATATTTTGAAAAAAGAGACAATCTTGCAATTGTCTCTTTCTGAATCCTGAATTATTCATAAGAATTATTTTACTAATTCCTTTACTTTTGCACTCTTGCCTACGCGTCCCCTTAAGTAGTTTAATTTTGCACGTCTTACCTTGCCGTAACGCACGATTTCTACTTTTTCTACATTTGGAGAATGCAGCGGCCAGGTCTTTTCTACACCTACGCCATTGGATAACTTTCTGACTGTGAAAGTCTCGCGGTTGCTGGAACCCTGTTTCTTTAACACGACACCTTCAAAAATCTGAACTCTTTCACGGTTTCCTTCCACAATCTTTCCATATACTTTTACCGTGTCTCCTACATGAAACTTTGGAGCAGCTTCTTTCATCTGAGCTGACTCAATGCTTTTCATAATCTCTGTTGCATTCATTTTTGTGACCTCCTGTTATTTTGATGTTCTTAATACCTGTACGTACCAGAGGACCATCGCCTTTTTCACAACATCTCTAACTTATCACAATGAAGCTGAGAATGCAAGTTTTTTTTGCAGGACGGGACAGGATTTTTTGAATCATACTGCATCTGTGAGTTTCCAGGCACTGGACAGCAGGTCATCCAGTCCTGACTGGTTATATACACTTTTACCGTAGCTGCTGTCCATAAGGAATCCTTCACTTTCTCAATGGCATATTATTTTAACTTTGAATAATAAAAGTCTTCCTTTCCTAAAAAATTGTTTATTGGTCTCCAGCTGACTTTTTCTGCAATCACTGCAGTACCGTTAGGTACAAAGCTGCAAATATCTTCCTCTTTATAGTCGAACCAATAAAATAAATTATCTTTTTTTATTAGGGCTGAATCATATATAACAGAATCTTGTTCATCGCTGTATGGTTCTAAAATTAATTTATGAATTTTGGAGAATCTTACTTCAAAAGCTGGATAGCAGCCTGAAATGCTATGAAACAATATATGCAAACTTCGATTATCGTTTATTGCATAAAGTGATTTTCCATTTTCTGAATAACTTCCACTAACATATTTAATTTCTTTTATACAGCTATCTACAAAATAATTTATCTTTTCTAAAAAGCACTTTATATCTTGATTTGTAATTAGTTCTGTCCACATAAGTAATCTCCTGTAAACCGGGCACAATTTTTCCTAAACAATCCAAATCCTAAAGGTATTCCCACTTCTTCTGGGACTTCGTATTTTTCATTTTTACATAAATATCTTAGTTCAATTGCTGATACACACTTCTCTGCTTTCCAGTTTTCAGTTTGTCCCTTCGTTCTGGCTTCCAGCTTTGATGCTGCTCTTTCGCCGCAAACCAGACAGGGACTCTGACACACGCCTGATGTGCCAGAATCCCTGATTTTATCAGCTGTCCTGCATTTAAGAAGCCTCCCCTGGCTCTTTTTTAGTCCAGGTATGGATTCAGATACCTCGCCATCACCAGCATAAAATACCACCATAACGACCTCTCTTTGATCTCCCTGTCCGCCAGCACCGGCATCTGCGCTGTCAGCTCTCCATTGACATAATAATTCAGCGACCCCACCTTCGTTCCCTTCTTCACCGGAGCCTTCAGCAGCTTTGGCAGTTCCTCTTTCACCTGTACTTTGTCGTTTTTAGACAGAAGCATTGTCTGGGCCTCCTGGCTGACTGTCAGCGGAAGCTGTATTTTTGTCTTTAGCAGACGGTCTTTTCCGGCTCCGCTTTCAACCGGAACCGGATTCGGAGTATAATCATAACGGGTAATGTCCGTCATCTCATAATGAGCCATGCCATACTGAAACAGTTTTCTGGCATCTTTCCACTTATATGTCTTATTATTCGGCCAGCCGCAGGCTAAAAGGGCTATGACAAATGTGCGTTCCCCGCTCTTTAGCGCCCCTGTATAACAGTATCCTGCATTTCCGGTAAATCCGGTCTTTCCGGTCAGCGCGCCATCCATCATATGTAAAAAAGCATTATGGTTATTACAGTTAAAGCTGCGGGAACCCTGTGTATATGTACCGTCTTTTGTTTTTTCCAGACTGTGAAAACTGTGGCTTGCAGTCCTTGTGATTTTTAAGAAATCATCTTTTTTCGGAGATTTGGTGATACAGTAACATAAAATACGTGCCAGGTCCGACGCTGTTGTGGAATGCACTTTTGTAACACTGGTTCCGTCCGGCTCAGTAACTGTCTTCGAAGCATCCAGGCCGTTTGGCGTAATAAAACAGGTATCGCTGCATCCAATCGAAACAGCTTTATCATTCATCATCTGTGCAAATTTCTCCACGCTTCCGCCTGTATGCTCTGCAATGGCGACCGCTGAATCATTATGCGACTCCAGCATCAGAGAATACAAAAGGTCTCCCAGCTTATAATGTTCGCCCTTCTCAATATGCAGCTGGACATCCGGCATCTTGGCCGCATAGGCCGACACTTCCACGACATCTTCCAGATTCGCATTTTCCAGTGTCAGTATACAGGTCATGATTTTTGTTGTGCTTGCCATGGGCATCGGATGACCGTCATTTTTGGCAAATAAAACACGCCCGGAATCGGCGTCCATCAGCACGGCCGAACGGGCATAAAGGTCATTTTCATTTAATTCTGAAAAAGACTTCGGTTCTGGCTGTGCAAGAACAGACACCGGGTGAAGACAGGACAGCGTAAACAGAATTGCAGACAGCAGACAGAGTACTCGCTTCATATGGCATATATGCTCCAAAACTGTATTTGCTTCATATTATGCTGTGGCTGTATTTATTATTCCTTTTAGCAGGTTACCCGGACGCCGGGCGGAGAAACTTTTTTTGCCTTTGGCATATATGATCCGGACGCCGGACGGAGAAACTTTTTCCTTTTTCTGTGACTCCGGAAAACAGTTAGAAATTCTTAATTTTCTGCCTGATACCCAGGATTTGGGGCACACAGTCTGCCGCTGCCGGAAACCCGGAAGCCCCAAAAGGTGCCTGCCAGTGCCACTGCATAAAGCATGCCGTAACGCCAGGGCATCAGGCACCGGTCCGTCCGCTGCCACTGCCTTGAAGCAGAAAATTTAGAATTTCTTACTGTTTGCAGGCGGAACAGAAAAAGGAAAAAGTTTCTCTTCCCAGCGTCCGGTTTCATCTACACTTTCATACGGATTTCCATTTCCGCCTCCGCCTCATGACGGAACTCCTCAATCTGCTCCGGCTGCGGCTGCGGCAGTTCGTCAATGGAATTTACTCCAAAACTGCGTAAAAATTCTTCTGTCGTCCCAAACAGCAGCGGACGTCCGGGTGCGTCAAGGCGGCCGATTTCGCAGACCAGATTATAATCCACCAGCCTGCTGACCGCATGTCCGCTCGAAACGCCGCGGATTTTTTCTATTTCAGCCTTTGTAACCGGCTGTTTGTATGCAATAATAGAAAGTGTCTCTAACAACACGTCTGTCAGCACCTGCTTTTGGGGCTGGCTGGCAATTCTGATTAAATATTCATACATCTGTTTTTTGGTGCACATCTGATAAGAACCATCTAATTCAATAATCTGCACTCCCCGGTCTTCCTGTTCATAACGATGCATCATCTGGCGGATAATACGTTCGGTTTCATCCTGTCCGAGATTTAAAACACCTGCCAGCTTTTCTAAAGAAACAGATTCACCCATTGTAAATAATACTGCTTCTATAATGGCTTCCTGCTGTTCCATAACTGCACTCCTTTCCTTTTTCCAGGCTTTTTTGAACCTAATCTGCTGCTATTTTTGACGTAATACGGATGTCGTCAAACGGCTGCTCCTGAAAAATTTCTATTTTCCCGGTTTTCATCAGCTCCAAAACGGCCAGAAACGTTACAATCACCTGTACCCGGCTGGATTTTTGTTCCAGCAGTCCCCGGAAACTGAAGTTTTTATGTCTGGCCGCGTAGTTCTCCAGAACGGATACTTTTTCTTCTAGTGAGACCTCTTCTTTTTCAATCCGTCCGAATTTTGAACGTACCGGATCGATTTTATCCTCCTGCCTTTTCATCACTGCCTCAAATATGGAGTTCAGCTTTGACAGTGTAAGCCCGGCTAACAGCTCGTCCATATTAACCGGCGGTACATACTGCGCTACCTCTTTGGGAATCGTCGGCTCTTTGTACATCATCCTGTCAGCATCCATCTGCCGGTCTTTTAATTCATAAGAAATGCTTTTATACAGTTTGTATTCCAAAAGCTGCTGCACCAGTTCTGCCCGGGGGTCTTCTTCCTCTTCTTCCCCGTCTGTTTTTTTCGGCAGCAGCATCTTTGCCTTTATGTCAATCAGCATCGCTGCCATAACCATAAATTCACTCATGATATCCAGATCCTGGCGCTCCATTTCATGAATGTATTCCATATACTGGTTCGTAATCTCCACAATTGGAATATCATATATGCTGACTTTATTTTTTTCAAGCAGATGCAGCAGAAGATCCAGCGGACCTTCAAATGTCTCTAATTTTACTGTCAGTTCCATTCTGATAACCCCTTCTGCAGCGCATGCCTTTGTTTTTCAGGCTTTATGGTAATTACAGGAAGCTGTGCACGGTTAAAAATCCGGATATGGATTGTATGGGTTCCGAGGCCGCGGCTGATATAAACTTTTCTGCCGTCTATTGTAAATTCTCCCGCATCATATTTGGGAAACAGCATAAACTGAGGGGAAATAATGCTCCCAATCCCCGGAATGCAGACAAGCCCTCCATGGTTATGCCCGCAGACTGTCACATCAGCTCCCCAGGCCGCATACTGCTCTGCAAACGCCGGATGATGCGCCAGCAGAATCTGCAGATGATCTCTGGATGCTTCTCCAAGCTGCGCTTTTGTATAACCTTCTTCCAGATACGGTTTTTTCCATTTTTCATAGGCAGATAACGGCAGCTCCAGGCCGCTGATGCAGACTGTCTCTCCGTTTATGTTTAGCCGGATGCTCTCCTGGTTCAGTATGATCACGCCTGCCTGTATAAGACCTTCGCGGTATCTCAGATATTCCTGCGTACAGTCAGCGTCCGGCAGCGTGGCTCTTGTTTCATGATTTCCATTGCTGAATACAACAGGAACCCCAAGCGTACAGAGCCGTTTTACAAAATCCAGGGATATGCCGTATTTTTCTGCCACCGCAGTCACGATTAAATCTCCCGGAATCAGAACGAGATCTGCTGATGCCTCCCGCACTGCCTGTAACAGCCGCTCATTGTCTTTCCCGTACGAAAACGAGTGCAGATCTGAAATAACTGCTATTTTCAGTACCCGGCTCGTTTTTTCTGAATACATTTCATAATGGGTGACCTGAAATTTTTTCAGTTCCTGCCACTGCCAGATCATATATATAATTACAATAACGCCTATTATACCAATTAATAAACTCATATTCAAACCTTTTTTCCAAAATTATCTAATTTAAAACTGTCATATTTCCCCGGCAGGCAGACTAAACTGTAAAAAAGTATTTTCAGGTATCTGATTATGAAGCGTTTTATTACAGCACTTCTTTCTCTGTCCCTGCTCTTTGGCTGCACCGTATCCAGGCTGCCCCTTACCCGCTGTTTCGTCGCATATGCGAAAAAAAATCCGGAAGCATCCATGCCCTCTCTTACGCTTTCTGCTCCAAGCGCCCTGTTAATGGAAGCCGGAACCGGCACAATTCTCTATGAAAGGAAAGCACATGCCGCCCGTCCGCCTGCAAGTGTTACGAAAATCATGACACTGGACCTGATTTTTGACGCTATCGAGAAAAAACAGATTTCTCTAAACGATAATGTCACCGTATCTGAAAACGCCTCCGGCATGGGCGGTTCGCAGGTGTTTTTAGAAACCGGAGAGGTGCAGACTGTGGAAACACTGATTAAATGCATCAGCATCGCCAGTGCAAACGACGCATGTGTAGCATATATGTATAGTAGACATCAGCTTTTGTACGGATTTTCAAATTTATAAAATATGGTAATAGAACTATCTCCGTTCACTTCTATGCGGTCAATCAATTCTAAAATCATATCTCTGGTTAATTCCGTAACATTTATATAATCTCGAAAAGCCTCCACCCATTCATCATACTGGTTATCCAGTTCCTGCTGCAGTTCTGACTTATTTTGAATTGTGGATTGCTGTAACTGTAATTCTTTGATTTCGTTATCATATTCAGAAGTATATTCTATATATTCTTCTTTTGAAATCAAATCTTCCATATAGTTATTATATGTTTTTCTTTTGAACTTTTCAATCTTTTCAATTCTCTTCTGAATATCTGCTATCTGCTTTTCATAACAATTCTTACTTTCATCATATACCTCCATTTTCTTCAGTTCATCGATATCTTCTGGTTTTAAGATACTTCTGGCTTCATCTTTTATAGAATACAGCACTGCTTCTTTCAAATCTTCTATATCTATACTATGGCTCTCACAAAACTGTTTTCCCTGTGTCTTATAAGTTTTACAGACATAACCAATAAATCCCCTTTCACCGCGCCTGGCGTATTTTCTTGACATCGCATGTCTGCAGTCCGCACAATAAATCATTCCCACAAATATTCCATTTTCTTCCATTGAACCTACACTTCTTGTGCGTGCTTTCTGCAGATTTTGAACCATTCGGAAAACCTCCGGCTCTACAATGGGTTCATGCGTATTTTTTACAATGATCCATTTTTCCCTTGGAAGTATTTTCTTCTTTTTATCTTTATACGATAAAGTATTTACTTTATTTTGAATCAAATTTCCAGTATATGTCTCATTGTTTAATATAGTATGTATGGTTTGATAAGACCAGTTTTTTGTTGTATCTAATGATTTACAGTTATAATAATTTTCACCCAGCACATTCCTCTTATATAATGTAGGTATCACTATTCCATCCGATGATAATATAGAACCAATCTTTGCCTTCCCATATCCAGACAGATATAATTTATAAATTCTTCTGACTACTTTTGCTGCATATTCATCAATAATCAGATGATTATGGTTATCCGGATCTTTTTTGTAACCGTATGGACAGGAAGAACCTAAAAACTGACCGTTTTTCATTTTTACCTTAAATGCGCTTCGAATATTTTTCGATAAATCTTCACAGTACCATTCATTTACCAGACCATTAATCTGCCTGCTTTTCTTATTATCTTCATTGTCCGTATCCACACCATCTACAACTCCGATAAATCTTATCCCAAGGTTAGGAAGATCATGGTGCAGATATTTTTCAATATGTTCCATATTTCTTGAGAATCTTGACTGTGTTTTAGCAATGATAATATCAAACTCATCCATCTTTGCATCAATCATCATTTTTTCAAATTCCGGCCTGTCATCATACAGCCCGCTCTCATCATCATCGGAATAAACTTTAATAATTTTAAACTCGTGTGCCAGTGCATAATCTGTTAGCAGCAATCTTTGGTTGATAATACTTGCACTGTCATCTCCTTTACTGACCTTATCAGCATCTTCTTTACTTAATCTCAGATATAATACAGCACGATTACCCTTCATGTTGCCCCGCTCCAATCGTAATTATTATATCCTTATATCATGTACACCAAACCATTATACATGATATAAGGTCAGTTTTCTACTGTTTTGTACGCTTCGTAATTATATTTTTCATGCAGTCAACTAACTTCTTCTCCCCATAAACTACATTTACCCTTATCTTTTTCGTTTTTTCTTCCAAATTCTGCCTCTCATTTTTATTTTCAATTTATTTTATTCTTAACGTTTTAAACTTATTCTAATCTTTATGTAAAATCCTTGTAATTTCAGCACATCCAGGATATGCTTTTTGTATATCTTTTGGCTGTCATTCTCTGCGTCAAGATCAAATGCAGAATAATTCAGTCCCAGGTTGTCCGTGAGGCCGCCGTATTTACATCCACATCCGTATTGTTTGTGATATTTTCCGTACTGCCGGATGTGCCCGCATCTGATTTATCTGTGTCGGTGTCATCTGCTGATATTATTTTTACGCTACAGTATGATGTTAATGCCTTGTACTGCTGTAAATTCACGCGTTTCATTTTATAATATCTCCCGTTTTCCTGTATTTTAAGCTGCTTTACCGGAATTTTGAAATTTCTTATAAAAACTCCTTTTAATTTCTTCAAAAGAAATTTTACCTTCTGTGTAATTCATGCCGCTGTATATTCTTACAGATACTTTTTTTATTCATGATCTGCAGTGCTGTCCCAGAAAATAACCATACTATCAATCTGAATTGCTGCATCATGATTCTTTGGAAAACACAGAAATGCCTTCATCAGATCTGCCTTTGTAAAACCTGTTCTGTTATGATTAAATTTAATATCCCGATGTCCTGTTACGGACATTTCGTCTTAATTTTCAAAGACTCGTCAGGGAATTATTTGTTTAATTTATCTATGTGTTCTTTTAAAAGCGCTTTTAGCTGAAAAAAGTTCTTTCTTGTTTTTGGAAGCTGTTTTGTTTGTTGCTGAGATTATTAAATACCCTAAAATTGGTATGTCTAAAAACAGTAGCAAGACCAAATCACATTGGCAGCCATGACAAACGCATGAGTAAATAAATTGTGAACAAATTCTTTTTTCTGGTATAATAAAAGAAAAAGGGGATTTGGTCATGAATGAATTATCAGAGTGGATGGAATACATTGAAGATAACCGTCAGCAGACAAAGGTAAGGCATAAACTAAAAGATATTATTGTGATTGTGCTTTTTGCAACACTCGCAAATGTGGATGACTGGGTGGAAATGGAGTATTTTGCCCGCTATCATAAGGAGTATCTCAAAAAATATATTGAACTAAAAAACGGCATCCCTTCTCATGACACACTATGCCGTGTATTTGGTCTGCTGTCTCCGGAAGTTTTACAGCAGCTCTATCAAAAATGGCAGGAACTGCTGAATAAAAATGAAGGGAAACGTTAAGAAAACTGATTTGCGTGGATGGAAAAACAATGCGTTCCAATAAAAGGAAAGGCGGAAAGCCCAATCATATCATCACGGCATGGAGCCGGGAAGATGGATTCAGTCTCGGGCAAAAAGTTGTGAATACGAAAAGTAATGAAATCACAGCCATCCCGGAATTGCTGGAGAAGATCCGTATAAAAGGTCAGGCTGTGACAATCGATGCTATGGGGACACAGACTGCAATTGCAGAAAAAATCCGTGCAAAACATGGAGATTATGTACTTGCCTTGAAAGAGAACCAGAAAAATCTGTATGAAGATGTAAAATTGTTTTTGAATGAGGAATCTGAAAAAAAGAAACTCCGCGAAAATGGGAAGTATAAAAAAACAGTGGAAAAGGCACATGGACAGATCGAGATCCGGGAGTATTATCAAACAGAAGAAATCCGATGGCTGGCACAGAAAAAAGAGTGGAAAGGGTTCAAAAGCATCGGGATGGAAGAAAAAACAATCCAAAAAGAAGGAAGGGAAAGAAAAGAGTGGCGGTATTACATAAGCAGTCTAAAGGAAGATATGGAATTGTTTAGTCGGGCAGTAAGGGGGCATTGGAGTGTGGAAAGTATGCACTGGCATTTAGACGTGACATTTAAAGAAGATGCAAATACGACACTGGATAAACAGGCAGCCGAAAACCTGAATATCATACGAAAATGGTGTTTGAGCATTTTGAAAATGGTGGAGATATTCCGGCCAAATTTGTCCATGAAAAAGAAACGTTTTGTGATAAGTATGAATCCGGCAGAGTTTATAGAGCAGGTTCTGAATTTTTAAAAAGATAATTTTCAGAAATAGGGAAGGAAAAAAGATTCATGCGTATGTCGTGATTGGCAGCTGAATAGGCTTTACACTTTCAACCACATACGCTATAATGATTGTAGCAGCCAAAAGCTGCATCAATCATAAAGGCGGTGAGAAATATGGAGGTAATGGAAATGACAGATAAAGAGTTAATTACAACAACTATTGATAGGTATACTGATTTGCAACGTATCAAAAGAGAAAATGGGAATCAGGAAAATAAAGAACTTGATTATCAAATCAAAGTGACTACTGCAAAATTATCTTCTTTAGGCGTAAATGTTGAAGACATAACGCTTTAATAACCCACAAAGCAACCAACCACTAAACCAGAGTGTAAAGCCTATTAAACTGCCAATATGCTTTACACTTTTATTGTTTAGGGAGGTTATTACTTATGAATAAATATTTTGAAAATATCAATGGAAGGTAAACGGTAGATAGGTTCTTTCCACAGTTAGTTGAATTTAATGTACTAAAGTGTTATAATATAATCAAAGTTTGGTCAAAGGATGTGAAGGCCATATGGATGAATTCATAAAATTGCTTAATCAGGATTACGAATTAATACAATACCACATTAAAGATAAAGAGGCTGTTTTTCATATACAATCCAGTAAAAAGGAACTGGCATGCCCATTTTGCGGCTCAAAAACCATGCATGTCCATTCAACATATCAGAGGGAGATTCAAGATCTGCCAATCCAGGATAAGCAGGCCGTCTTATTAGCGGATACACGAAAATTCTTCTGTCAAAATCCGGGCTATCCGCATAAAACATTTGCTGAGAGGCATCCCTTTGCTGCGCCAAAGGCAAAGAAGACAGACCGACTGGTTAAGAACATCATCCATACTTCGGCGCAGTTAAGTTCATTGAATGCCTCAAGGCTTTTGAAAAGCGGAAATATCACTGCGTGCAAGAGCAGCATCTGCAGCCTGCTTAAAAAAAATGCCGTCCATTGTGGATAAAGCTTCTGTAAAAAAGATTTGCGTGGATGACTTCGCGCTCCGCAAAAGGTTCTCCTATGGGACGGTCATGGTCGATCTTGAGAGCCACAGGATAATCGATCTGATTCCCTCCAGGGAGACCATTGATGTCAGCAGATGGCTTGCAACATTTCCAAACATCCAGGTCGTATCCAGGGATGGGGCATCCACTTATTCGTCGGCGGCAACGGATTCCCATCCGGAAGCAGTACAGGTCAGCTGCCAGTTCCATCTGATAAAAGGGCTTTCGGAAGCCATAAACAAATATATCATCAGGGAATTTCCCGCCAGGGCAGAGATTCCGCTGGCAGAAGCAGTTTCAGATGAGATGGCGGCTCTGTACAATACTGCAAACAGGCCTCTTCGGATCAGATTCGCCCATAAGAAACGGAAAGAAGGCCTGACGGTATCTGATATCGCACTGTTACTGCATTCGTCCCCCCCCCCACAACCATCCGAAAATATCTTGCCATTCCGAAGGATGAAATTCCGGAGGACAGGGCAACCTCCCGGGAAAGGCAGCACCAGCTGGCGCTGCAGCAGAAACAGAAGGAAGTTGATGAAGCCAGAAAACTGGAGCGGGAAGGATATCCGATTAGGCGGATTGCTCCCATGATGCACCACACATATAAGACCATACAGAATTACCTGAACCCCAGCTACTGCGTTACAGATGGCCATTACAATGCGCGAATTCCCGGCAAACTGGCCCCTTGCGAGAAAGGTGTCATAGAACTCCGGAGCCAGGGGTTTACATATCCCCAGATCCATAAGATTCTTTGCGAAAAAGGATATACAGGAAGCGTTGCGTCCCTTAGGATGTTCATGCAGAAAGAAAGGTCTCGGATGCGGGAGCAGGGGGGAGCAGGACAAACCCCAGTCTGAATTCATTCAGAGGAAATCCCTATACTAGCTGATTTATAAGAAACTGGAAAATGTCGCAACAATCACTGCTGGCCAGTATAAGCAGGCATTGAAAACATATCCATTGCTAAGCACCCTTTATTCCCTGGTGAAAGAATTCTACACTGCAATATTTTCCAAAAAACCCGAGAAACCAGACGCATGGACAGAGTCTGCCCAAAAGCACGATATACCTGAACTGCAGTCATTTGTGGAGGAGATATTGAAAGATTCAACAGCCATCAAAAATGGAATTATCTTTCCTTATAACAAT
>CAJTVR010000028.1 GCA_910580075.1 uncultured Eubacterium sp.
CTGTTTTTCACAAAAAGTCACATGGACTCTATCAGGGGTTCTGAATAGTTACAAAATATGTATCATCAAAAGTCATCCCAATACTTACAGGTGTTAAAGTTACAAAAATAAATATGCTGGTATGGAATGGCAGCTGTCTTGTTCCTGATAGAAAAACGGTAGAAAATATGAGGAATGCAGTCAGGTGTTTTAAGCTGGAAGAAATGCAGATTTGTGAAAGCGGGAAGTATGCCGTACTGATTACAGATCCGGCTGATGAAAATGGATTTTCAGACTCTGAATCTGAGGAAGTCATGAAGTGTTATAAACAGTTCGAGAAAACATGCAGCGAAAGAGGTGTCAGGTTATACGTAAAACCGCATCCGAGAGAAGGAGAAGACATATACCGCACAGAAGGGTTTCGTGTGATCCGGCATCGTTTATCTATAGAGCAGATGATTGTATCGGCAAAAAGGAAGCCTGAATTCGTATGCGGGCTGAATTCGACAGGACTGATTACAGTAAAAATTCTTTTTAATATAAAAGCCGTATCTTTGAATAACAGGCTGATACAAAATTATAAAATAAAAAGCCATGCTGCAATGGAAAATCTGAATCATTTTTCAGAAAGATACGGAAGAATCGTTGAAATATTACAATAAGTTTTGGGAGGATATCATATGCTTAACAGCAAGACAATTTTAGTAACAGGCGGCACCGGATCATTCGGGCATCATTTTGTGGATTATGTGCTCAGGCATTACAAACCCAAAAAGATCATTATATATTCCAGGGATGAGTATAAACAGTTTATGATGAATAACCTGTATAAGGAGTACGATGACGTACTCCGTTTTTTTATTGGAGATGTCCGGGACGAAGACAGACTGAAAAGGGCAATGAACGGAGCTGATTATGTCATCCATGCGGCTGCCCTCAAACAGGTGCCGGCATGTGAATATAACCCGATTGAAGCTGTAAAAACAAATGTCAGCGGTGCAGTCAGCGTGATTAACGCATCGTTAGACGCCGGCGTCAGGAAGGTAGTAGCCCTGTCTACGGATAAAGCAGTAAGTCCGATTAATCTGTATGGCGGTACGAAACTGGTTTCTGATAAGCTGTTTATTGCCGGCAATGCGTATGCAGGGGGAACAGGTACAAAATTTTCAGTAGTCAGATACGGCAATGTAGCCGGAAGCAGGGGATCGGTAATTCCCTATTTTCAGAATCTGATTGCGGCAGGGCAGAAGTGTCTTCCGATTACAGATTATCGTATGACAAGGTTCTGGATCAGCCTGGAACAGGGGGTAGAACTTGTCATTCAGGCTTTGGAAGAATCGCGGGGCGGAGAGACTTTTATATCTAAGATCCCGTCATTTAAGATTACAGATCTTGCAAAAGCGATGCTTCCAGACTGCGAAACAGTGCAGGCAGGTATCCGGGAAGGGGAAAAGCTGCACGAAGTAATGATTCACGCAGCAGATTCGCCGAGAACCTATGAATATGAAAAAAACTATGTCATTTTCCCTAATTATAACTGGTGGCACGAAGATATGCTGATACCGGGAGGAAAACTGGCAGATGCAGATTTTGAATACAGTTCAGGCACAAATACGGAGTGGCTGAGTGTCCATGATCTGAGAGAGCGTTTAAAAACCGATTTAGACAGTCATGAATAACGGTGTAATCTGAATAAAGACAGACGGTGTTTGAAATGGAGGGAATATGGAGCGGATAGGCCAGCTTGAAGAAAGATATGTAAAGGAAGTTCTGCAGGGGCAGTTTTCATCGAAACATACATACGGTATGGTTACCCGTCTGGAACGGGCATTTGCAGATAAATTTGGAGTCAGACATGCTGTGGCAATGACGAATGGGACTGCCACACTGCATATAGCTTTGGAAGCAGCAGGTGTGAAGCCGGCAGATGAGGTGGTTTGTCCGCCTCTTACAATGAGCAGTACTTCTCTGGCTGTATTGATGGCTGATGCGGTGCCGGTATTTGCGGATGTGGATAGAAATACGTTTGAAATCACTGCTGAAAACATTAAAAAAGTAATTACAGAAAAAACAAAAGCGGTCATTACGGTTTCACTGTATGGACTTTCTCCGCAGATGAACGAAATTGTGCAGCTTGCTCACAGCAAAGGGATTGCCGTTATAGAGGATAATGCAGAGTGTTATGGTGCATATCAGAATGGCAGGATGACTGGAACTTTTGGAGATATGGCTTCTTATAGTTTTCAAAGCTCAAAGCATCTGACAGCCGGAGAAGGCGGTATCGTCATAACAGACAATGATGACCTGGCAGACAGACTGAGAAAATACTCAGGTCTTGGATATGCCGGAATCAGCGGCAGAAAAGGAAGAATCACAAAAGATGATATCCAGCATCCTTCCTATGAGCGCCATGCAGTACTTGGATGGAACTATAGAATGTCGGATTTATGTGCAGCTGTCGCACTCGGACAGCTGGAAAGGATGGACGAGCTTACCGGATACCGCTGTAAATCTGCTGCATATTACTTAGACGCAGCATCGGGATGTACATGGCTGACGCCGCAGCAGGTGATTGATGGAAATATCCATTCATACTGGACCTGTGTCATGCTTCTGGATACAGAAAAGGTATCATGGGAGGAATTTCGCAGGAAATATATGGAGTATGGGGGAGACGGGATTTATGCAGCCTGGAAACTTTCTTACCAGGAACCGGTATTTCGGAATAAAGCGTTTCTTGGACGTGAGAAATTTTCATATTACGAAAATTATAATTATGAAAAAACCAGCTGCCCGAACGCAGAGTACTTACAGCCCAGACTGCTGCAGTTTAAGACAAATTATCTTGATAAAGGCAGGGCAGAAGATCAGGCGAAGATTCTGAAACAGACCATAGACTATTTTGGGAGGAACTGACATGAAATATCTGGCAATCATTCAGGCAAGATGCGGGTCTTTAAGACTTCCTGGAAAAGTACTGAAAGAGCTGTGTGGAAAGACAGATTTGGAATGGGTGATAGAGAGGGTAAAAAAGAGCCGGTATGTGGACGAGGTGATTGTAGCGACATCTATGAACAAAGAAGATGTACCTATTGTAAAACTTGTGTCTTCACTGGGGCTGCGTGTCTTTGCCGGAAGTCCAGACGACGTGCTTGACCGGTATTATCAGGCGGCAAAACTTATAAAACCTGAATATGTCATAAGGATTACGGCAGACTGTCCGGTCATTGATGCAGGAATTCTGGATGATGCCATTTCAAAGATGACACCGCAGACCGATTATACAGCGGCACTTTCCGAGACGCTGGCGGATGGGCTTGATATTGAGATTATGAAATACACTGTGCTTGAAAGGGCATGGAAAGAGGCGCGTCTTGCTTCAGAACGCGAGCACGTAACCTTGTACATCAGGAATAACCCGGACAAATTTCATGTGCTGGATTATACATGCACCTTTGCCAATCTGCACGATGAGCGGTGGACTCTGGACGAGCCGCAGGACTATGAGTTTTTAAAGACGGTTTATGAGTATTTTATATCAATAGGAAAGACAGATTTTGATGCAAAAGATATCTGCCATTACCTGGACGGACATCCGGAAATCAGAAAAATCAATGCTGGAATCATCCGGAATGAGGGGCTGTTAAAATCTCTGAAAGAGGACTATACCGTTGATACCGGGCCGGAGGTGAGGCCATGATTTTAGGCACGGCTGCATTAGGCATGGAGTACGGAATCAGCAACCGCACAGGAGAGCCGGATCAGCGCCAGTGCTATACCATGCTGCAGCGTGCCTGGGAAAATGATTTACGGCATCTGGATACAGCGCCGGTATATGGAAAAGCTGAGCAGGTGATCGGGGATTTTATAAAAGAGAGCGGATATGATTTTACTGCTGACACGAAATATATTTCCAGTCAGCCCGGTGCCGGACAGATGGAAACATCCCTCAGAGAGTCCAAAACGAGATTACGATGCAGAATAAATACATTTTATCTGCGTTCACTGCAGCAGTATTACGATCCGGGTATCAGGGAAAAGTTAAAGTCATTGAAAAAGGAAAGGGAGATAGAAAATGCCGGGATATCGGTCTATGATCCGTCTGAACTGGAAGAGATACTTGCAGACGGGGAGTGCATCATTAACACAGTGCAGATACCGTTTCATCTTTTTAATGCGTCAAAGTGGATGAATAACGGACTGCTTAACAGGGCATGTGAATCAGGAATACGAATTTATGCAAGAAGCATCTATCTGCAGGGCCTGATGTTTTGCGATCCGTACAGTAAGCAGGCGGAAAAACTAAATGCTGGAATATATCTGAGCCGGATTCGGCAGATGGCAGAAGTATCCGGGCTCAGCGTGCGGGACTATGCTTTTTCTTTTGCAGCCAGTGTGAAAGAAATTCAGGACATAGTTATAGGATTTGAAACAATGTGCCAGCTGGAGGAAAATATCGTACTGAATAACAAAAGACACAGACTGGAAGAAAAAGAAATACAGGATATCATACGTTTTTCTGAAGAAATTCCTGATACGGTGACCGATCCCAGGCAATGGTAAAATTATGGAACGAAAGCATGGCGCATGCAGGAGGCTGAACATATGAAGGTGCTTCTTCTTGGCTCTAACGGAATGCTTGGCCAGGCGGTCAAAAAAGAGTTACGCATTGCCGGCCATACAGTAAAAGAAACAGACAGATCGAATGCAGATTACTGCTTTGATCTGTTAAATGATGAAAAACTGTTTCAAAGTGTTCAGGAGACGAATCCGGATGTCATTATAAATACGGCGGCTGCTGTCAGTCTGGAATACTGCGAGAATCATCCGGGAGACGCATATTGTCTGAATAGCAGGCTGCCGGGTGTACTTGCGGATATCTGCAGAGAACAGGGATGTTATGTAGTGCATATTTCAACAGATCATTTTTATTATGGAGATGGCAGGTATCTGCATAGTGAAACAGATCCTGTAAGGCTGGTAAACGAATACGCCAGAACAAAATATGCCGGTGAAATATTTGCAATGACATATCCGCAGACTCTTGTTCTTAGAACAAACATTGTAGGATTTCGATGCCGCGGACAACAGACTTTTGTAGAGTGGGCATTGGATGAAGTACAAAAGAAACAGCAGATGACGCTTTTTACAGACTTTTATACATCCTCGATTCATACGGCAGATTTTGCAAAAGTGCTGCTGGATCTGATGGGAAATAAGATAACAGGAATTTATAATCTGGGTGCCCGCACTGCAAGCAGCAAAAAAGAATTTATCCTGAAGCTGTCTGAGCAGCTGCTGGGATTTATACCGGATTACATAGAAAAAAGCGTCAGGCAGCTCAAAGGCGTGCCGAGAGGAGACTCTCTTGGACTTGACACAGAAAGAATTGAAAAGGCTGTCGGGTACAGGATGCCGTCCCTTGATGATACAATAGAGAGCCTGAAAAAAGAATACACAGAAAGGAAGCTGTACAATGAACTATAATACATCAATAACAATCAGCGGACGTATGATTGATATTGGATCTCCGGTTTATTTTGTTGCAGATATAGCGGCCAACCATAACGGTGATCTTGATACTGCCAGGAAATTAATCTGGCTTGCAAAAGAGGCAGGTGCAGATGCTGTAAAATTCCAGCATTTTCTGGCTGACAAGATTGTCAGCGATTACGGATTCAGGCATCTTGGCGCACAGTTTAGTCATCAGGCGAAATGGAAGAAGAGCGTTTATGATACATACAGGGATGCAGAATTTGACCGCAGCTGGAACGGGGTGCTGGCTAAGGAGGCACAGAATGCAGAAATAGACTATTTTACGTCCCCGTATGATTTTGATGCAGTATGTGAGCTGGACGAATATGTACCGGCTTATAAGATTGGATCGGGTGATATTACATGGCTGGAACTGATAGAATTTCTTGCAAAGCGGGGTAAGCCTGTCATGATTGCGACAGGAGCTTCACAGATGTGGGAGACAGAGCAGGCAGTCGATACGGTATTAAAATATAACCGTGACATCGTTCTCATGCAGTGCAATACCAATTACACAGGTGAGCCGGATAATTTCAGGTATATCAATCTGAATGTCCTAAAGACCTACGCAGTCAGATATCCGGGAATGGTGCTGGGGCTTTCTGACCATACGCCAGGGCATGCAGCGGTTCTGGGTGCGGTCGCACTGGGAGCCAGAGTGATTGAGAAGCATTTTACAGCAGATACCAGGCAGACCGGACCTGATCACGCATTTTCGATGAATCCGCAAACCTGGAAAGAAATGGTAGACAGGAGCCGTGAACTGGAAAGCGCGCTTGGCTCCGGGATAAAGACTGTGGAAGACAATGAGAAGGAAACCGTTGTTTTGCAGCGAAGGGCGGTTCGTTTGAAAGCGGATACAGCACAGGGAACAGTGCTTGCGGAACACATGCTGGAGGAACTGCGGCCTGCTCCGCCAGACGCGGTATTCCCTTATCAGAAAAAAGAGATTCTTGGCAGGCGTCTTAAAACATCAAAGCAAAGAGGAGAATATATAAAATGGGAGGATATAGATTTATAAATGTTAACAGGTAAGCGGACAGGGCTGCGCGCGATAGAGCAGCAGGATTTAAAGCAGCTTTTGGAGTGGCGCAATCAGCCGGAATACAGGCGGTATTTCCGTGAATATCGTGAACTGAATATGGAAAGCCAGAGACGCTGGTTTGAAAGCATGGTGATGAACGATGAACATACACGCATGTTTTCGATAGCAGAGCTGGATTCAGGACAGCTGATCGGCGCATGCGGACTGTGCTGTATCGACTGGCAGGACAGATGTGCCGATTTTTCCATTTATATTGGAAAAGACGGGCTTTACGCTGATGAAGATTATGCGGTGGATGCAGGAAATCTGCTTATCGATTACGGTTTTGGGGAATTAAACCTGCATCGTCTCTGGGCAGAAATATATGAAATAGATGAAAAGAAAAAGCAGATGTTTGGAAAACTTGGATTTGTACATGAAGCAGTACATGTGTCTGCCCACTGGACGGAAGGAAGGTGGGTGGATTCGTGGTATTACAGGCTGCTTAAGGATGAAGCCGGGAGGTAAAAATGGACTGTAATATATATCATGGCCGAAGGATATATGACCTTGCCAGAGAGATCTATCCTATCTGCCGCAGCATTACAGGATCAGGAGTGCTGCAGACATTTGAAATCATGAATGAATATATCAGGGAAAGCGGATACAGCATAATGACAGCCAGTGTTTCGTCCGGGACTGAGGTGTTTGACTGGACAGTACCGCCTGAGTGGAAAATAACGGAAGGGTTTATCGAAGATGAGTCTGGAAAACGCATCATAGACTTTCATGAGCATAATCTGCATATTATGGGTTATTCTGCGCCGGTAGATAAATGGTGCTCCCTTGATGAACTTAAATCCTGTATTTATACAGAGAAATCCCAGAGGGAAGTGATCCCTTATGTTACATCGTACTATAAAGAAAGATATGGATTCTGCATGAGCCAGGATATGCTGGATTCTTTAACAGATGGCAGATATCATATGTATATTGACAGTGAGCTGTTTCAGGGAAATCTGACCTATGGTGAAACAGTGATACCAGGAGAAACTGATCAGGAGATTTTTTTCTCCACATATGTCTGTCACCCTTCGATGGCAAATGATAACTGTTCAGGGCCGGCACTGGCAGCCGAACTGATCAGATATGCCGCATCAGTTAAGAGAAAGTATACCTACCGTTTTATTTTTATACCTGAAACAATCGGGGCTGTCACATATATCCATAAAAATCTTGACCATATGAAAAAGCATATATATGCAGGCTTTAATCTTTCCTGTGTGGGAGATGATCATGATTATTCAATAGTCAGGAGCATATCAGGCGATACGATTGCTGATCAGGTCCTGCTGAATGTTTTAAAGACCAGAGAGCGGTATACCGATTATCCTTTTATTAAAAGGGCATCTGACGAACGCCAGTATAATGCGCCGGGAGTCGCCCTGCCTGTTGTGGGATTCTGCCGGTCTAAGTACGGTGAATATCCGCAATACCATACTTCGGCCGACGATTTAGACTATATTAGTGCAGAAGGCTTTTCAGGCAGTTATGATGTGATGACAAGATGTATCGAAGCTCTTGAAAACGATGCTGTATATAAGGTGACGGTTTTATGCGAGCCTCAGCTTGGAAAAAGGGGGGGGGGAAAATTATACCCGACAATAAGCCAGAAAGGAACCTATGGACGGGCTCAGGTGCTGTGTGATATTCTTGCGTTTTCAGATGGCAGAAGGAGCCTTATACAAATAAGCGATGCAATCGGAGTGCCGGTCCGGGAGATGCTTGCGGATATTGATGTGCTTTTGGACTGCGGCTTATTGAAAGAAGCTGATCAAGACAAAACAGCTGGACAGGAGGATATGTAAATGCAGACTTCAGTACTGGAATATCTGGAACATACAGCGGCCAGACTGCCGGACAAACCAGCTTTTTTTTGACGATAAAAAGATAATTACATTTCGTAAATTAAGAAATTTATCTTTAAACCTGTCACTGGAGATTGAGAATGCAATTGGCGCGTCACACCGTCCGGTGCTAATCTGCCTGCCGAAAGCAGCAGAAAGTATCATAGCTTTTATGGGGACTTTGTACAGCGGAAATTTCTATACGCCGACAGACCAGCGGTTTCCAAAAGAGAAGCTGGCGGCAATTGCAGACGCACTGAAACCGGCAGCAGTCATAGGTAATACAGCAGGAATGCATAAAATAAAGGAAATAAAGTTACTGCGCTCTCTTCCTTTTATCAATATAGAGCATATAGACCAGGGTATATCAGCACGGGATTCTGGAAGGCTTATTGAACGGATTCTGGATACAGATCCAGTGTATGTGTTTTTTACATCTGGCTCTACTGGAGTACCAAAAGGGGTAATTATTAATAATCACAATATTATTGACTATATAGACTGGGCGTGTGAAAAATTTGATATTCATGAACATACAGTTATGGGGAATCAGTCGCCGTTTTATTTTGATATATCTACCCAGGATATATATGCAGCTCTGAAAACAGGAGCATCGTTAGGAATTATTCCGTCTCAGTATTTTGCGTTTCCTGTTAAAGCGCTTGAGTTTATTAGCAGGAATAAAATTAATTTTTTGTACTGGGTTCCTTCTGCATATATTCATATTGCTAATCTGAAACTTTTAGATGAATATCCGCTGCCGGATGTCAGGCTTATGATGTTTGGCGGAGAAGTTATGCCGGTAAAGCATCTTCATTACTGGCAGGAGCATCTTACTGGTTTAAAGACGGTCATAAACGTATATGGACCGACAGAAGCAACCGTTAACTGTACTTATTATATTGCAGACCGGACTTTTTCTGAGGATGAGGCCCTTCCGCTGGGCGGTGCCTGCGGTAATACAGGACTTCTGGTTCTTGATGAAAATGACAGGGAGATTTTGCCAGATAAGAAAAATGTACCGGGCGAACTGTGCGTATATGGAAGCTCGCTCTCGGCCGGCTACTGGATGGATAACGAAAAAACAGCAGAAAAATTTATACCAAATCCTTTAAATCATTCGTACAGGCAGACCATATACAGAACTGGCGATCTGGTTTTTTATAATGACCGTGGTGAACTGGCATTTGCAGGGAGAAAGGATTTTCAAATCAAACACTTAGGATTCCGGATTGAACTGGGCGAAATAGAAACTGCGGCTGGGAAGCTGGATGGAGTAGAGAATGTACTGGCAGACTATCATACCGGGAAAAAGGAAATCGTCATGTTTTATCAGGGAAATATAGATAAAAATGCGCTTCAGGAAATTCTGTACGGAATACTTCCGAAATATATGGTTCCTACGATTTATTATAAGCTGGACAGGTTTCCATACAATGATAACGGAAAAACAGACCGTATGGCATTAAGGAAGGAATATATAGATGATTAAACTGGAACATTTAAGCCGGGATGATCTGCTGCAAATCGGGAGAGATACAGGAAATTCTTTTTATCAGGATGAAGGAGCATACAGAAAACTTTTAACGCAGGACGAATGCATCGCATATTTTACGGCTTGTATAGAAGCCTGCTATGAAATAAACGCATTATATACAGTATCCGAAAAACAGGAAGGATATCTCGCTTTCTGGCATAAAAAGGACAAGCCGAATATGGCGGGCCGGCTGGCTGATTATATGGGCAGGGACGCACTCATAAAATTTATGAACGGGTTAAGGGGCTGGCCGGGCTATGAACGCTGTTACGCTGATACACAGGATTATCTGTCAGTATTTCTGGTTTCTGTATGTAACGGCTGTAAGGGAAAAGGTTTTAGCCGTAAAATCATGGAATATCCGTTTAATATCGCAAAAAAAGAGGAGATTCCCTGTTATCTCGACACTGATTCAAAGAAAAAAGCAGATATATATGGGCATCTTGGAATGAAGGTCAAAAGACATAAGATTTTAGATAACGGTATTGAGATGTATACGATGATGTATGATGGAAAGGAGCAGTAAAAGTGAATAAAGATGAACAGATTTTGAGAATACTCAAGGAAACCCGGCCGGATTCGGATTTTGAAAACTGCGCTAACTATATTGACGATTTCCTGCTGGACAGTTTTGATATCATTAACCTGGCCAGCGAACTTGAAAAAGAGTTTGATATCAGAATTAAAGGCACAGATATTATTCCGGATCAATTTCAGAATGTAAAGGCGATATCCAATCTGGTCTGCAGCTTAAAAGGCAGATCATAACGATGGAAGATTATATAAGCTATCTCGATATCATTCATAGAATCAGGAGAATTCATGCCGGAGATACAATTTGTCTTATTTCAAATATCTCCAGGCTGATGAAAGTGGCATCAGACCATGGGGAATCATTTAGCTGTGATCAGTTTATCGATTCTATTCTGGAATGCATTGGCAGTGAGGGAACACTCTTGATTCCAGCATTTAACTGGGATTTCTGCAAGGGTGTTCCCTTTGATTATTACCATACACGGTCCCGGACAGGAGTTCTGGGAGATGCCGCTGTAAAACGGCAGGATTTTGAAAGAACCATGCATCCGCTGTATTCTTTTGCTGTATGTGGTAAAGATAAAGAAATGATACTCGGACTGGATATAGAGAATTCTTTCGGAGAAGGAACGGTATTCAGCTATTTCGAAAAGACAAAAGCGAAAGCACTAGTCATTGATTTAAACAGCAGTGCCGGGATGACTTACTATCACCATATAGAACAAAAGACAGGCGTACCATACCGTTATCAGAAAATATTTTATGGGCAGTCTGCTGGAAAGGATGGAAAAAAGCGCAATTGTGCGTGCAGTATGTATGTGAGGGATTTAGAAAAGGCACCGCAGGCTCTGACTGATTATACGGTCATTAACGGTATCCTGGAAAATTTAAACATTTCTCAGACACAGTATTTTAATTCCATACCGTTTCGGACGGTATATATCGCGGAGACAGAGCCGGTGATCCGGGCAGATATTCTGTTTAATGATTCCAGGAATCTGTATAAGTATCACGGACAGAAGAAAGGGCTGTTAGACGAATGAATTATATAATTGGAATTGATCATACTGGCATTGCGGTGCCTGATCTTGAGGAAGCCCTGCCATTATATCAGGGGCTCGGATATGAAATAGCCAGTGGTCCGGTTATAGATGAAGACCGGGGCATCAGAGTATGTTTTATCAGACAGAATCAATTCACAATAGAGCTGGTTTCGCCGGCATATGCAGATAAGAAATCTGTGATAGACAGTTTTTTGATGTCTAAACGGGGATACGAAATCTATCATATATGTTATCTGGTTTCAGATCTGGAAAAGCAGATCGAAATAATGCTGAAAAACGGTTATCTGGAATTGCATAAACCCGCGGTGTCCAGGCCGATGGGAGGCAGAAAAGCTGCATATCTGTATCACAGGCAGATAGGACTGGCAGAGCTTGCAGAGCCGCATACCGCTCCGTACGGACTTTTTTCATGAGAAGTTAAATATCTGATAATTAGAAAGGAAAAGAATGTCTGAGTTTTGGGGACAATAAACAGTATGAAAGAGAATATATCCATTAGCATTGTTATACCAGTATACAACATAGAAAAATATATCCATAAGTGTTTAACCAGTGCAGTAAACCAGACATTTTCAGCTTACGAGGTGATCGTTATACTTGACGGCCCGACTGACGGCAGCTCAGAAATATGTAAACGGATCAGCCTGGAACATTCAGAGGTAAAAATCATAGAACAGGAAAACCGCGGATTAGCTGCGGCCCGCAACCAGGGGATACGCTGTGCATCAGGCGATTATATTTACTTTATAGACGGAGACGATTATATTCTGCCAGATACTTTGGAAAGTTTTGTAAAACTGATTCAAACGTATGGAAAAGCTGACTATATTCATGGCAGAATGAGCGGATTTTATGAAAATGAAGAGCAGTTAGATCAGGATACATACTATCTGGACAATGTATGGCTTCCGGGGGGGGGTGATGGACAAAGTGCTTTTGTAACTATATTAAAGTATCAGAACCACCTTAAAATGGGAGTCAGAGGATTATATAGAAGACAGTTTTTATTAGAGAATCATTTATTTTTTTTGGAAAAAAAGGGTTCCTGGCCAGAGGACGAGGAATGGACAGTCAGGGTGTTTTATTTTGCTAAAAAAGTGATTGGAAATAAGAATGCCTGCTACTGTTACAGATATAACAGACCTGGCTCTGAAATGTCAAAATTAGGAACGTTATCTGCAGCTAGAGAACATATTAATATTTATAGCGGCTGGATGAAGTTATCATACAGACCTGAGGCAGATCCTGAATTTGCAGACTTCCTAAGGGCAGAAGCCGGGAGACGTTTTTTCTGGTGTACGCTGAGATACACAGGCATACTGAAAGGAGAAGAACTCAGGGAGTTTATCGATGCTGCAGACGGTCATACCCGTATGCTTTCTTTTTTTCGAAGTCCCAAAATGCATACAGGAATTTTTGTCAGAATGATTAGAATTCTTGGACTCAGATATTCGTATCCTCTAATAAAATTTATGATGAAATTGATTACAAAATAGATCCGTTCTTTATATTTCCCGGCTCTTATCTATTCAGGTGAATGATTTTTGTAAGGAGCGGGAAGAATGGAGAATATATCGATCAGTGTAATCATACCGGCATACAATGTGGAAAAATATATCGAAAAATGTGTGGTCAGCGCTTTCAGTCAGTCTTATCAGGCCAAAGAGGTAATTGTAGTAGACGACGGATCAACAGACGCAAGTGCAGCGGTCTGCAGAAGGCTGAAGAAGGATTATCCTGCACTGCATATTATTGTACAGACAAACGGAGGGGTAAGCAAAGCTAGAAATACGGGTATTCAAAATGCTTCAGGCGAATATCTGTATTTCATTGACGGCGATGACTATATTACGGGTAATGCTTTGGAAAGTTTTGTTTCTCTGATAGAAACGTATGGGCATATAGATTATATTCATGGAAGAATGAAAGTGTTTTATGACGGGGAGAACCAGGTATCAGAAGACGAGTATTTTATTGATAACTCCTGGGCACCAGGCGGAGCTGACGGATGTACACTCTATCATAACAATTTTAAAAATCAAAAGCATTTAAAACTTGGAGTAAGAGGATTGTACCGCAGAGCATTTCTTCTGGAAAATCAGATTTTTTTTAATGAGAAAATCCGTATTGGAGAAGATGAAGAATGGGTATTTCTTATATTTCTGTATGCGAAAACTGCAGCTGGGAATTCCGAAGCAGTATACTGTTACAGGGCACAGCGCCCTGGCTCACTGATGCGGAATCAGGGAAATATACAGACTGCCAGGGATTTGATGAAAATATATCAGGGGTGGATAGATCAGTCCGGGCGTACTCATTGTTCCGCAGAATTTAGAAAGGCAGTGCAGCGGGAAGCAGCAAGAAGATTATACTGGTGTATAATCAGATATATTAATGAGTTAAACAGAAATGACTATCGGGAGTTTTGCAAAGATGCTGAAGGATACAAGGATATTTTAAAATATTATACGGATGCATCCTGTATATCCAGACTAATTATTTTTGTGCTGAGACATTTGCATATTTTGTATGCAGGTTTTTTACTGCGCCCGTTTATTGCTTTATCACAGAATCCGTCAGTCTGTGGGAGGCTTTTGCGGAAAATTTATGGAGGAGATCATGAAACATAAAATCAAAATAGTAATTATCGGAACATATTTTGGGAAATTTCCCAGTTATTTTGATCTCTGGCTGAAATCGGCTTCCTGGAATAAAAGTATAGATTTTCTTATTATAACGGACCAGCAGATATGTGCCGTATCATCCAATATTAAGGTGATCAGATCAGATTTAAAAAGAATTGCAGATCTGGCAAAAGAGAAATTAAAGTTTAATGTACGAATCGATTTTCCTTATAAATTATGTGATTATAAAGAAGTATATGGAATCATATTTGAAGATTATATTAAAGATTATGATTACTGGGGAGAATGTGATTTTGACGTGATCTGGGGGGATTTGAAAAAATTTTTTGATCTGTATCAAATCGAAAAATATGACAAATTTTTAAGCTGCGGACATCTGACCTTATACAGGAACACAAAAAGTGTAAATCAAAGGTACAGACTGAAAGGAAGCTGGACTGGCAATTATAAAGAAGTATTCAGATCAAAGAGGTGCTGCGGGTTCGATGAAGAATTAGGAATAAATCAGATATACAGGTTACATAAATTTCCGTATTTTGAAAAAATAATTTTTGCGGATATTGATACGAGATACAGGGATTACCGGCATGCTAAAGCAGAAGATATTATAAATTATCCCAAACAGATATTTTACTGGGAAGATGGAAAAGTATTAAAAGATTATTTTGACGGCGGAAATTTAAAAACAGAAGAATTTGCTTATATACATTTACAAAAAAGACAGCTGCCTTCGCCGCCGTCTGAATTATTAAATGAAGACACTTCTTTCTATATCACGAATAAAGGGTTTATCAAAAAAGAGGATGTCACAACGGGCGGGGTTATAGATGAATATAATTTAAAGATAGAAGAAGATATACGGTTCATAGAAGCGCAGGAAAGACTAGTCAGACAGACGATCAATTTGCGAAAGACATGGGCGGGCAGAAGGGTTTATGATATGAGAGTCATATTATTTCATACGGCCGGTATCATTTTAAAGAAAATACCTGGAGGAAGTTCAGTGATAAGTATTCTGAAAAAACAAAGAATAAAAAAAGCATTAAAACATTGATAAGAGTGATAAAGATAAAAAGGACAAAAAAGAAGATAAGGATGAAAAAATGTTTGGTTCCATACTTCGTGTAACAAAAAAATTTAGCAGTATACTGACTTCGAAGCAAAAAAATCGTATTTATATGATAGCTGTATTTATGATTGCCGGCGGTTTTTTGGAAATGTTTTCTGTGTCCCTGATTCTCCCGTTTATGGACGTCATTGTAAATCCATACGACACTATTGAAAAAGGGTATATTAAGATTGTATGTGACATTCTGCATATAGATACGCCAGCGCAGTTTATCATTATTGTTTCTGTTTTTATGTCAGTGATATACATATTTAAAAATATTTTTCTTATATATGAAACGAATCTGCAGTACAGGTTCGTTTATGATCAGATGTATGCCATGCAGAAGCGAATGTTTTGTGAATATGTGTATAAACCGTATGAATATTTTTTAAATGTAGAATCTGGCGAAATAATCAGAGTTATCAATAGTGATATTTCGTCCAGTTATATGATGTTATTAACAATGCTTTCGTTTTATACAGAATCAATCGTATCGGTTATGCTGGTGGTAACGGTATTTGTGATTACTCCTGCCGCTACAGCCGGTTTAGCAGCGATCCTTTTGATTCTGCTGTTATCTATTACGACAATCATCAGGCCGAAATTAAAAAAGTCAGGACATGAATATAATGAAGCCTATGCGGGAATGAGTAAATGGCTCCTTCAGACGATACAGGGAATCAAAGAATTAAAAGTAATGCGCAGGGAAGATTATTTTCAGAATAATTTTAGCGTATATGGGAAAAAGTATGTGAATGCTTTAAGGAGATTTCAGGTGTTATCTATGACACCCAGATTTGTCATTGAAGGAATTTCAATGGGCATTGTGTTTATTGTGTTAGCATTACTGATTGCGAACGGATTCGAGCTGACATCGATTATACCGGTTATGACGGCAGTCGCGATGGCAGCAGTCCGGCTGCTTCCTTCTATTAACAGAATGGCTGGAGCGCTTTCAAATATAACTTATAATGAGCCGATGCTTGATAAGCTAATCAGTAATTTATCAGAACTGAGCAGTGTCCAGACTGTGAAAGACAGAGAAAATTCTTGTGATTTGCAAAACAATGATGAAGATCCTGTAGTCAGATTGAAAGGTGTATGGTTTAAATATCCTAATAATGAAAAGTATATACTGGAAGAGGCAGACTTTAATGTAAGGAAAGGCCAGATGGCCGGGATCATCGGAGGATCGGGTTCTGGAAAAACAACTGCCGTAGATATCATATTAGGACTGTTACATCCAGTAAAAGGGATAGCTGAAGTAGGAGGTCTTAGTATCAGTGAAAACCCGGATGCCTGTCTTTCGCACATTGGGTATATACCACAGTCCATTTTTTTGCTGGATGACACAATCAGGGAAAATATTATATTTGGAGATACTAAAGAAAAAGGTGATGAGTTTATATGGAAAATTTTAAAAGATGCGGCACTGGAAGAGTTTGTTTCTGAATTGGAGAACGGCTTAGACACGCAGATAGGGGAAAGAGGTGTCAAACTATCCGGAGGGCAGAAGCAGAGAATTGGAATTGCGCGTGCCTTGTATAGAGATCCGGACATTTTATTTTTTGATGAGGCCACATCTTCTCTGGACAATGAAACGGAGAAGTCTATTATGGATTCCATTCTACGGCTGCATGGAAAAAAGACAATGATAATAATTGCGCACAGATTATCAACAATAGAATCATGCGACCATATATATCGTATTGATAATGGTAAAATAATATTAGTAAGATAGTTAATCCAGAGGACATTTCATGATCGTGTGAAAAGCAAAGCGTGAAATAATAGCAGAAGTGTCAGAGACTGAAAGCAGATAAGAGGAGAAGATAACTATGTATGTGATATTTGTAATTATAAAGGAAAAATGAAACGTTTTGAAGCTGTGGACTGTAATGAAAATTTGTCTGATAAAGTGTATACATATTTCAGCTGTCCGGACTGCGGAACTATGAAACTGGCCAGTCCGCTAGGGGGGGGGCTAATGGAATATGCCTCAAATTATGGCTCGTTCGTTCATATTAAAAAGAAATCAATAAACAATTCATTACGGGTTAAATGTGATCTGTATAATCTTACGGGAAAAGGGATGCTGGGAAGACTGTATTCTCATTTTATAATGCCGCAGCCGTATATGCGTGTGATACGAAAAACTGCATCCCGTCATCATAAAATTCTGGATATTGGCTGTGGAGACGGTTATCTGCTGAATTTATTAGCTGATCTGGGATATAAAAATCTGACAGGCATAGATTTGTATATCCCTGACGAATTAGCTGGTGATAATGGAAAATTTATCCTTAAAAAAGGTACGATTGAGGATGCGGAGAATTCCTGTTTTGATTTGATTATATCGCACCATTCTTTTGAACATATGGAAAAACCTGTTTATACGATGCAGCAGATGAGCAGCAAGCTGAAAAACAATGGCAGTATGATCCTCTCCATTCCGATTGCCGGCAGAGCAGGACTGAAAATTGCAGATATTATATATGATACAAATTCATTTTCTTACTTTCATTTAGAAAAGCTGGCCAGACATTACAGCCTGAAATCTGTTAAAAATATGATGAATCATTTTAAAAAAAATTTGAGATAACATGATATAATCTAAAATGTCGGATCTTCCGTGCAAATATCAGTTTAACGGGGCTGCCGCACTGAGTAAAACATATATAAAATAAACTTGTATGATTTTTCTTAATGTGACAGCCCCTGTAATTTCAAAATTCTTGAAATATTCTTTTCGTATTTCCACTTATATAGCTCCATAAACACAATATGCAGGAACTTGGGCCTTATCCTGCTTTCGTAGTAATTTTGACTGGTGCGCTGAAAATATTCGTGATAACTTTGCGCCGGATAAAGTAAAACTCTTACTAAAATATTTAGTGTCCATGCAGACTGTGCTTCTATGAGGATCATCAGCTTATTGCTGACAATAAAGCCTGAGTCATTATTCAGACTGCCGGTAAGCACATGTTCTATCGTTACATCAGTTATTGAATCTTCTGCCGCTGTGGTGTCCTCTGGGCGAGGTGTTTTATACAGCTTTAGCAGATAACTCTTATTTTGAAAAAGATCAGGGAATTTTCCGGTTTTTCGGTACGCTTTACAATGATTTTCTGTAACTGCTTTATATTGTCCTGCACTTTATTACTTAATTTCTAAAAATCTGTGGCAAAATACATGATATAACTGCTTCTTTCAACATCTTAATTATACAAAATACGCCTGTCTTTACAATAAAATTCACGTTTTTTCTCTCTCCATTTGCTTCATCCTGCTCAGCTGACAGCTCTCATTTTAAACCTCACTTTCAAGGTTCTTTCATGCGCTAGACAGTGAGGCCCGGATCCTGGGTATCAGGCAGAAAATTAAGAATTTCTAACTGTTCTCCGTAGTCACGGAAAAGGATAAAGTTTTTCCGCCCGGCGTTCGGGAATCCCATACAATAAATAATAGAGACTGCAGTTTATAGACATTTAAAATCTATTTAACAGTTGATTTTATTTAGATAATATGCTATAATAACGACATTCATTATATTATAGAATACATGCAACATTTAATCCGGGAGGTTCGTACGATGGAACAGATAAATGCTGGAACGGTTTTATACGAATGGCTCTGCTGTAAAAAGAACGCACCAGAGTGCACTGTGCAGGATTTTCTGCTGGAAAAGTATCTGGAGCTTCACAAAGAAGATACACAGGATGTTCAGGAGAAAACAGCAGATTTTTATAAACATATGGATGCCTGGAAGGAAGCGTCAGAGCAGTTTTGCAGTTATACCGGGGAATACGAAGATCTGCCGGAATTAGAATCCTGGCAGGGAGCACAGATGCTGGAAAATGTTATTCTGGAACTGGAAATGGATGAGACAGAACGCTACCGGTATCTGCTGAACGTGGAGATGATCATCGGCGCAGAAATCAGCAGACTTTTAGATCAGGAAGCCGGTGAGGGGCTCAAGGCACTGCTGGAACAAAAGTATGAGGAAGAATGGGACAATGCACAGGACGGTGTGACGGACGGTGCATTTCAAAAACGGTTTAGCGAAACCGTATCGCTTATGCAGTATGTGGGAATTGCCTATGATGATGAAAACCGCAGGATTCTGGCTGAAATCGGAGCCGGATGGCAGAACAGGTTTGAAACAGTCAGTACAGGAAGTACAGAGCGGGATGTCTGTTATATTATAGATTTTCTTGTGTCCGAGATGATAGCGGCAGAGGAAGGAACCTATACCAGAGAAGAACAAAGACTTTTAGCAGATCAGACTGTGCCTGTATGTGTCTCTTCTGTTTCTATGATTCGTGCGGGAAGCGATCCGCGTCAGATAAAAAAAGCGGCTTACAGTTATCTTGGACGCGTTTTTAATGAGAAAAATGCCAGGATTTTATTTTGCACAGCAGCTGTTTTTGCAGCTGCGAAGACATTGTTTTTCCTGGCAGAGCTGGTGATTGCCGGAACAGTGCTTAAAGCCGGGGCAGCCAGGCTGTGGGAACGGTGCGGGGAATATCTGGATCTGGAACTTCCGGATGGAATTTTAAATAAATATATGGAGAAAATAACAGGTAAAAGGGATACAGATACTGCCGTGGAAGAAAGCTGGGAAGAAGAACTGGAAGAATTTGCAGATGAAGAGGAATATGAGCATGATTAAGCAGTCGTTTATGTTTAATGTAGAAATGCTGGCAGAGATGACAGGCGGCAATAAGCAGTATTTAAGCAAGAAAATCAAAGGAATGACAGAAGATCCGCAAATCCAGCTGAAGGCGGTACTGCGTTCCAAAAAAGAGGGATATCAGATTTCAGAAGAGGAAGTGCTGCGCTGTTTTCCGAAAATTACGCCAAAGCAGGTACAGGATTATAAAGAACAGTATTTAAATATGGATATTTCTCCAAAAGTAAAAATGCTGACCAGGCAGGAGGAATCAGTACCAAGATACATGGAAAAGGAAAGTGAGCTTTTAATTGAGTGGAAAGTCCGCATGGCAGCTACTCCGCCGGATAAAAAAAACAGTCCGGCAATGCGCGAATATCTGAAAGATGAAATAAAAAAAATTAAAGAACTGCGCGAAGAAAAAATTAAAGAATCTGTCCGGCTTGAGCTGCTGATTAATAACTGTGACAAAATGATTCTGGAAATTGAAAGAAAGCTGGGACAGGAAGAAGCAGCAGAATAAGGAACTGGAATTTAGAAGCGAAAAGAAGAATCAGAAGCGGAAAGAAGAATTAGGAAGAAACATCAGGAATGAGATGGATTTGCTGTGCGGAGTTTAAAATGATAGAGGCAAAGGGTTAAGCGGTGGATTCATAAAGCAGGAGGAGACATGGATATAGAGGGTAAGAATGTAAATATTCTGGTAACGGGAGGAACGAGCAGCGGCAAAACAGTTGCAGCCTGCTGTACATTTAATCATATGACACAGGAGGGCGGCATATCTGTGCAGTCTGGAGGCTCGGAAGTTAAATTCAGTCTGCTGGCAGACGGCAGCAGAGCCGCACGTATAATGGATGATTTTGCCGACACTTATATTGATATGCTGGAAGGAAGGCTTCCATCCGGCAGCACTGAAAATAAGCAGTATGAGCTGCTGTTTAAAAGAGAGCAGCAAACAGTCTGCAATATTTTCTGGATGGATTACAGAGGGGCGCTGACCAAAGAGGACTGGGCAGATCCCGCATATGCCGGGCAGATTGAAGAATTTAAAGAAATGCTGGCACATTCTACGCTGCTGATATATATTATTTCAGGCGAAATTATTAAAAAATATACTGCATTAAAAAAACTTTCTCCAGACTGCGTGGAACGGAAAAAAGAAATGACGAAGGTAAACAAAGAAATCATGCAGATTCGCCATATTATGGAAAAGACGAAGGAAATCCGGGGGGAAGAAGACAGGACACCGGTTCTTTTTTATATTACAAAATCTGATTACATTGAATATGGGAATGACCAGGAGAAATTTGACCAGCTAATTATGCTTTTAAAAGAAAATGCCCTTCTGCAGAAAGACCGCAAAGTGATCTGCTGCCATTCGACTCTGGGGCGGGCACTGATTTTAAACGAGAACAATCAGATTGAAAGCGGTTTTGAGCCGGAAGGATTTGAAATACCGCTGATGCTTGCAGCAGGATATGCCATGTCAGAAGACGGGAAGCAGTGGGAAGAGGAAGAATATGCAAAACTAGATGCTGAAATCCAGATACAGCGGGTGCATACGGATATCAGCAACGAGGAAAAAGGAAGGCTGATGGGAGGCGCGTACCGTGTATTCGGGCCTATTATGAAGCGCCGGCAGGAGCAGATTAGAAATCTCGAAAAAGAGAAGGAACAGTATCAGAATCGAATTGAAGAGCTGGAGAAGAAAAAGCAGCGGATAGAAAGCAGGCAGAGATTATATGCGAAAGAGATTCTGGATTACATTACTGGAAGTGCAAAAAACCAATGTAAATATGCCGTTTATGTAAATTCGGACGGAGAAGAACTGCCGCTGCACAGCTTTTTTGAATAAAAACAGCCCGCTGCTGCAGGCGTGCATGACCAGGGTTTCGGGCAAGTCTGTTTCTAAGGGGCAGGAATACAGTTGATATGCACTTAGAAGAGGCAGAATCTGGCAGCAGTCTGAATCTGGCAGTATATTGAGGTGGAAAGATGGCAGTATGCAGATGGATTTATGCAAATGCAAAAATGGAAAGTGACAGAAAAGATTATTTTGTCCGGCTTTGTGACCCAGACCTGGAAGCCTGGAAAGGAACGTTAATCGAATTGTCAAACCGGCTGCTGTCAGCAGATAAGCGGAGAGGAAAGGCGGAAAAGCAGGTTTGCTGGTTTGCCGGATATATTAGCAGAGAAATGTATCTGGTAGCTGCAGGGGGAGGCCAGCAGGAACTGTTAGGCATTTCCAGCGGGAAATACAGAGAACAGCATTGCGTTCTTGGGTATGGCTTTACAGGAGATGATATCTGTCTGCTAAAACAGGAAGATGAAATATTTGAGCCGCTGAAAGAGATTATGCGTGAAATCCAGCGGACTGGAGAAGAAAAAGAAATCGAAACTGTGGAAAACATGAAAATGGATTTTTCAGCATACAGGATAAATATCACAGAATCTGATCAAAGCAGCAGAACTGCTTTTTTACATCCCGCAGATACAGCAAAACAGAAGGGAAATGCTGTTTATCAGAGTACAGAGGAAATGGACAGCAGACTGTGGAAATACAGCCTGCGCAAGCCGGTTATGCTTGGGATTATAAGCATGGAAGATGCCGGAAGACTGCTGAGATATTTTCCTGATGGAATGGTTACAGTAATAGAAGATGCAATACAAAAGATTTATGTGCCGGAAGCAAAAAACGCGGGTTCCCTGGCAGGGGATGCATCAGAAAAAAATACGAAGCTTACAAAAACACTGAAAGCGGAACAGAATATAGTGAAACAGAAAAAGCAGAGGCAGCAGATTTTAAAAGAGCAGAAAAGACAAAAGTGTGCACAGGATGCAAATGTGCAGGTTCGAAAATACCAGGAGAACAAATACCAGGATCAGCGTCAGCAGGAACTGCGCAGACAAAAGCACAGGGAACAGGTAAAATTAATAAAATACTGGGCTTTATGGTGCAGGAATCATTTATCGGAATCACAAGTAGAAGCTGTGAAAAAAGCCATTGAGATTATGAAAAAAGAAGAAAGATGGTCTGAGAAAGAAAATGGATTTTTCCGGCAGAGTGAGTATGCTGCGTATATGCTTCTGTGGCATGATAAACAGAAAAAGAAAAAGGAACAGGAAATTTATTTTCTGATTGAGTCCTGGGCAGATACTATGAGTGCAAAAAAGACAGTACAGCTTGCAGAACTGATAGAACATATAAATGGCATGCAGCGTGATAGTAAGAGGAGGTGATGGCATGGCAGTGTACCGCTGGATTTATGCGAATGCAAAAATGGAAGGAGATAGAAAGGACTATCATGTCAGGCTGTGTGATGCGCAGCTAAGAGGGTATCAGCGCACATTAATTGAGCTGTCAAACCGCCTGCTTTCAGCAGATAAACGCCGCGGGAAAGCAGAGAAGCAGACAAGCTGGTTTGGCGGATATCTGGATAAGAAAATGTATGTCACTGCAGTCGGAGGAGACCAGAGAGATCTGCTTGGGATTGAGCCGGATGGATACAGAGCACAGCACTGTGTTCTGGCTTATGGTTTTACAGAAAAGGATATCTGCCTTTATGAGAGAAAGGAAGAATTATTTGAACCGCTGAAAAAAATCATGCGAAAAGTGCAGATAAGCGGCAGAGACTGCAGACCAGATGAAGAAACAAAAATTACTGGTCAGGAACTTTTAAAATATGTACAGATTCCGGATAAGAATGTTTATAAAACGGATTATAATATAATAAAAAGTACAAAAAATACAGATGATAAATTATGGAAACAGAGCCTGAATTATCCGGTAATGACTGGAGTAATCAGCAAAGAAGATGCAGAAAAACTGCTGGGATATTTTCCGGATGGAGCAGTTACTGTTTTGGAAGATGTAAGAATCCGGTATGAAGTGCAAAGTACCGAAGCGGTGTATAAAGCGGTAAAAAAAGACAGAACCCCAAACGCTGCTCAAGTGGAAAAAACAGCAGGGATGAATAAAACAGCAGGGATAGATAAAACAGGCAGGATACAAGAAACGGAAAAAAAGGATCGTCCTATAACAGCACATAAGCATGAAGCTGGAAAAGAATTAGAAACATTGAGAAAGGAACAGCTTCAGGCGCAGGCGCAGCTGATGGAAATCAGGGCGGAAAAACGCAGAAAAGAAGTTCAGAAGAGAAAGGCAGCAGTGCTGTTTTTTTTCTTATTATTTTTTACACTGGCTTTCTGGCTTCTTTTATGAAATCAGGTTTTTTGTAACACGAAAAGAAGCAGAATAATAAGTAAGGAGAATATCAGAATGCACGCAGCAGAAGAAATTGCAAAAGAAATATATCAGGTATATGTGAGCGGCAGACAAGGGATTGTTTTGGAAATGGAACATAAGCAGGAATTAGAGCCGGTTATAAAAATACTTCAGGAGAAATATTTCAATGACAGAAAAACTGGCAGGGCAGGACTGGATATTCATTATGGAATGAAAGAAGGAAGCCGTGGAGCAGATTTTGCGCCGGCAGTTTATCAGATCACGAAAATCTGTCTGCGTAAAACAGAGGATGTCGAATTTCACCTGGATACAGCTGCAAAGGATAGTTATCTGCCAGCGGTACTGGAACGGTTTATGCTTGATAAAACAATCGGATTTCTTGTTTTGAATCATTATCATCTGATAGAATCAAAATATAAGACGAAGCTGCTGCTGGCCCTTCTTCAGATTCTGAGGACTGATTCTGGCGGACATGCTCCGCTGCTTATTATTAGTGTAGACAAAAGGGAGCATCTGCCCCAGGAACTGATGCCGTATGTTCATCTGATTCAGGGCAGAAAACCCGGTACATCAGAAATCCAGGAGGAAACATCGAGGCTGCTTGCGCTAAAAGGCCTTTCTGTCGGAAAAAATTTCGAACGGGAGATTGTTTCCTATCTGCAGGGATTCCACTGTTATGAAATCGAATACCTGTTTCAAAGAGCACAGCTGCAGTATGGGGAAGAAGCATTTGATGAAGAGAAAAAAAGGATTCTGGAGCTGATTGGAAGCGAGAAAGTAAAACTTTTAGAAAAGGATCGTCTCCTGGAATGGAAGATGGTAAAAAATGTAGAGATTGCTAATATGGACGTATTAAAAAAATACCTTCAGGAAAGCGGAACTATTATGGGAAGCCTGGATGATGCCATGGAAAAGGGTGTGGAAGTGCCCAAAGGGATTCTGATTATGGGGCTGCCGGGAACTGGGAAATCGCTGTTTGCGCAGTATGCAGCTTCTGTATTAAAACTTCCTCTGATACGGCTCGAAATGGGAAGGATGATGGGCGGACATGTAGGAGACAGCGAGCGCAATCTGCGCAGCGCCCAGAAGCAGGCAGAGGAGATGGCACCCTGTATACTGTGGATTGATGAGATTGAAAAAGGATTTTCAGGTGCTGATGAGAAAAAACGCGATGGCGGAGATTATCTTCAGCGCATGACGGGAGGATTTCTTACCTGGCTTCAGGAGAAAAAAAGCTCCTGTTATATTATTGCTACTGCAAACAGTATTGAAGGCATGCCGCCTGAATTTTTCCGCCAGGGCCGTTTTGACCGGTGTTTCTATACAGCAATGCCTGCAGAAACAGAAGTGCGTAATATTATAAAGGTACATTTACGAAAACCAGGCAGAGCTCATACGGAGCCGGTTATAAAAGAAGCGGCAGACAGCGTTATACAGCTGGCAGCAGCACAGCGCCGCTTTATGACAGGGGCAGATGCCGGCGCACTTGTTTCAAATACCTTTCGCAGATTATACCTGAATTACAGCAGCCAGACTGAATGCACGGATAAGGAAGAATATGACAGATCTAACCTTGTTTCTGTCATGAAAAAGGAATTTGAGGAAATGAAAGTTTTTAGCGAGACAAATGGAGTTCAGATTGGCAGGTATGCAAAATCGCTGGAAAATTCGGGATTTATCAATGCATCTTTGTCAGAACAAAACGTGGAGCCGGCTATAAGAAGATACGATGACAGACTGCAGTATTTTGTTGCACAAATGCAGGAAAAAACAGAGCATCTGAAATAAATAGCAGTTGTTTCTCAATGTTTATTATATACAGAATCTGTCTGCGACATGTTTATCATATACAGGATCTGTCTGCCAAAGGATTCTGCCATGATTTTGTGAGAGCGCTTTTTGCAAAAATTCTTAAAAATCTGACAAATCAGGAAGAGAATGCCGGATTGATATTACTGTAGGTTTAAAATACAAAACAATAAATAAAATATAAATAAAATCTATAAAAACGATTTACAAATCCTATTTACTGTGTTATTATACATATATCAAAAGAAGATATAAACAGATAACAGTAGAAATGGAGGACATAGATATATGATGAAAGACATGGATGAAAAGTTAGAACAAATGGTCCGGGATTATTACCAGGGACTCTCATTAGAAGAAACAATCCGCAAGACCTTAGGCGATGACATTGCAGACCAGAGCCAGGAACTTGAGCAGATGGCTGGCAGTATGTATACAAAAATCCGCAGCCTGAAAGAAGAGTACAGCGGCATGGAAATAAAAATGGCTGTTTTTCAGGAAATTGACAGACAGTGCGCAGATAACTGTGCAGCACAGTTTAGCATGATTTCGGATTTGAAATATGCTGTATCCATGCATAATTTCGCGTTGTCAAAGGAAATACAAAAAGAACAGGGGCAGGATACCGATTTTATAGAAGAAGCACTTAAGAAAACACATGACATGGAGCAGAAGATGGCAGAAACAGCCACTCCGGAAGAACTGGCTGCACTGCAGGAAGAACTTGCCAAAATCCTGCCGGATCAGCAGGAGGAAATCTGGAACGTGATCAGGCAGTCCGCAGCAGAAGAAGACTGGGCAGAGATTTTAAAAGGAGCAGAAGAAGCAAAAGCTTCTATTTCTGAACAGGCGAAAAAAGATCTTTCTGTAATGGCCGCAGCACTTTTTCTAAGCGGAAATAAGGGTACTACAGCAAAGGAAGCAGTGTTTGCAGGTATTTTGCAGACAGAGGAGCACTTAGGAACCATGGACTGGGTTATGATCTGTCTTGCAGCAGCATCGAGCGGATTTCTGGCTGTTCTGTTAGGAGAAATCACAGGTTTTAGTGTATTTACGGCACTAGGATTTGCCGGGATTGCGGCAGCGTCGGTTGCAGCTGGAATTCTGACAGCATACTGTGCGGGAGAAGCTGCTTATGAAGCTGCAAAAAAAGCAGTTCCTTATATAAAGTCTGCATGGGAAAAGTGCCGTCCGCATCTTGAAAGTCTGGCGGATAAAGTTAAAGCGGCAGTTGCAGGCGTATTTTGTACAGTAGCAGATAAAGTTTTCCGCCCCGCTATTTACTGGGTAAGCAATTCGGCGCTTCCGGTAATACGTGAAAAAGTATGGCATCCGTTAGAGAGAAGACTCCAGGGAATGCTTGAATGGCTGCAGCAGAAGAAAGAGCAGGTGATTGAATTTGTGAAAAGTGCTTCCGTTTCCAAAGAAGCCCGGGATCCGGAAACACAGGATTCAGAAATGCAGGAAGATTTTGAAGAAGAATTTTCATTTGAAGATATGGAAGAAATGCAGTTTGAATAAACGAAAGCCATTCAGTATGGTGTATCGTGTTTGAAAAATTGGTAAAATCAGTGAAGGGAGTGGATACATGGTATAAAAAAGATATGGTCTGGTAAAGGAAAAAAATCTGAATAGTCAAAAGTCAGTTTGGTTTGGCAGCGGTAATTGTTCTGAACAGATTATCGCTGCCATTTTGTCCCTAAATCATATTTGACGTTTTATCTTTCAGACGTTATAATGGTTACACTTGGAAAATATCCCTTATTATATTTTGAGTACCCAATACGATGAAAAGGAGAGACTAATGGCAGATATCAGACCGTTTCTCTGCATCCGTCCTTGCAGAGAGAAAGCAGACAAAATAGCAGCGCTTCCATATGATGTATACAGTAAAGAGGAGGCGAGGCAGGCTGTGGCAGGAAATCCGGATTCGTTTTTGAATATTGACCGGCCAGAGACACAGTTTTCTGATGATGTGGATATGTATGACAGTAAAGTATATCAGAAAGCACATGATCTGTTATGGGAAAAGGTGGCAGACGGTTCGTTTATAAGAGATGAAAAGCAGTGTTATTATGTTTATGAGCTTACAATGAATGGAAGGACACAGACTGGAATTGCTGCCTGTGCATCCATCGATGATTACCAGAACAAAATAATTAAAAAACATGAAAATACCCGTGAAGAAAAAGAAGCGGACAGAATTCGCCATGTAGATATCTGCAATGCCCAGACGGGGCCGATATTTCTGGCATACCGCGCAAATTATGAGATTGACCAGGCTGTCGGGGAAGTTAAAAAACAAATGCCGCTTTATGATTTCGTATCAGATGACGGCATACGCCACAGGGTTTTTGCTATGTATGATAAGGCACATATACTTAAGGTGCAGGATGCCTTTGCAGGGATGCGGGAGATTTATATTGCTGACGGGCATCATCGGGCTGCTTCGGCGGTAAAAGTCGGATTAAAGCGCAGAGAGGAGCATCCTGGTTATACAGGCAGGGAAGAATTCAATTATTTTCTGTCAGTGCTTTTTCCAGATGATCAGCTTATGATTATGGATTATAACCGATTAGTGAAAGATCTGGGCGGAATGACAGAAAAAGAATTTCTAAATAAAGCGTCTGGCATTTTTGCTATTAAAAAAGTGACGAGGCAGGAACGAAAGCCAGAGAAAAAAGGAGATTTTTCCATGTATCTGGATGGCGAATGGTACCTGTGTACAATAAGGAAGCAGGATATTCCGAATGATCCGGTGAAAAGCCTGGATGTATCGCTGCTCCAGGATCTGCTGCTTGCTCCTGTGCTGGGTATTTCAGATCCAAAGACGGATAAACGCATTGATTTTGCAGGCGGTATCCGCGGGCTGGACGAGCTGGAGCGGAGGGTAAATACAGACTGCAAAGCTGCTTTTGCGATGTATCCGACAGATATTTCAGAGTTATTTGCAGTTGCTGATGCAGGGCTTTTGATGCCGCCGAAGTCTACCTGGTTTGAGCCAAAACTAAGAAGCGGCCTGTTTATTCATGAACTGGATCAATAGAAATCATGGAAATATTCTTACAGACTGTAAAAGCAGTTGCATGGTGATTAAAAGGAGATGAAAAGGTATGCGGATGGCGCAGGAGCCGTCGGTTATTACCGAAGGATTGGAAACACTGCAGAAAGTAGACAAAAATGTAATTCAGCAGTATCTGGAAGATATGCTTCCTGATATTTTAAATTTTGCGGTGCAGATTATACTTGCAGTACTGCTTTATCTTGTTGGGAAGAGGATTATTTCGTTTATTCGCAAGATTCTGAGAAAATCGTTAGAGCGCAGGGAGATTGATCTTGGTGTACGCCAGTTTCTGGATTCTGTAAGCAAGTATTCTCTGTATTTTGTATTATGGCTGATGATTCTTACGCTGTTTGGAATCACGACAGCCTCAGTTATTGCTGTCTTAGGCTCTGCCGGACTGACGTTTGGCCTGGCAGTACAGGGCAGCCTTGCAAATTTTGCTGGCGGAGTGCTGATTCTTCTTTTAGGGCCGTTTCATGTCGGTGATTACATCGTATCAGGAGAAACAGGACATGAAGGCACCGTTAAAGAAATATCGACCTTTTATACAAGAATTCAGACTGCTGACAACCAGACTGTTATGATACCAAACGGAAAGCTGGCAGACGGCGCAATTGTAAATGTAACAGGCCAGCAGACCAGGCGTATTGACATTCTGGTGGGCATATCGTATGATGCTGATTTGAAAAAAGCAAAGCAGCTGCTTGGCGCATTAACAGATCAGGAAGAACGGATACTGACAGACCAGCCGGTTAATGTTTTTGTTTCCGCTCTTTCAGACAGCAGTGTAGAGATTGGATGCAGGTTTTGGGTAAAATCAGAAGATTACTGGCAGACTAAATGGGATATGCTTGAAGCAGTAAAGCTGTCGTTTGATGAACACGGAATAGAAATACCATTTCCGCAGATGGATGTACATGTAAAACAGGAGGACAAGGGAAAAAAGCAGTCCGTATAAAAACCTGCAGTCTGTCTGTGTCAGGTGTCTGGAACATTAGTATTTGTATGGACGCAGAGTTATAGTGAAAAAATATGTATTTTTTGAGGCTTATTAGAACATTACAGTGAACAGAGTACTCTATCCATGCTTCGCATAACGTAACGGAAAAGTGAAATACTACTACTGTTTACCATAAATAAATCTCAGGTGTTATGAATCTGTCAGTCTGGCAAAAGATGCGTTCATAAAAAGACCAGGCAGGAAGAGAAGCTGGCCTGCTGGCTGAATGAAAAATGAAGCATCAGGGCATGGCTGCAGAAATTCCTGATCTGGAAAACAATGAAAAATAATCAAAACAATTAATTAAGTATTTAAAATTAAAATTTTAACAGGAGGACACAAAAATTTGAAATTATCTGATTTATCCGCGTACGAAATCGTAGAAGAAAAACAGCTGTCCGATATTCGTTCAGATGGCTGCATTCTGCGTCATAAAAAAAGCGGTGCAAAAATTACTGTCATATCGAATGACGACGAGAACAAAGTGTTTTATATTGGCTTTCGCACTCCGGCAGAAGACAGCACAGGGGTTCCGCATATTATCGAACATTCTGTATTATGCGGCTCCGATGAATTTCCGGTAAAAGATCCGTTTGTGGAACTGGTGAAAGGTTCTCTGAATACGTTTTTGAATGCAATGACGTATCCTGACAAGACAGTATATCCGGTTGCAAGCTGTAATGAAAAAGATTTTCAAAATCTTATGCATGTATATCTGGATGCAGTTTTTCATCCTAATATTTACAAAAGGGAAGAAATTTTCAGACAGGAAGGCTGGCATTATGAGCTGGAATCTGAGGATGGGCCGGTTACGTTAAACGGTGTTGTATATAATGAAATGAAAGGTGCATATTCTTCGCCTGAAGATGTGCTGGACCGTGTGATTTTAAATTCTCTGTTTCCGGATACTGCTTATGCAAATGAGTCCGGCGGAGATCCGGCCTGCATTCCAGACTTAACATATGAAAATTTTCTGGATTTTCACCGCAGGTATTATCACCCATGCAATGCATATATTTATCTGTATGGTGATATGGATGCAGCAGAAAAATTAGACTGGATGGATAAGGCTTATCTGTCTCATTATGATAAAATTGAACTGGATTCAAGTATCAAATTTCAAAAACCGTTTGAAAAGGTAAAATATGTTACAAAAAAATATCCGATTGCAAGTTCAGAAAGTGAGAAAGATAATACGTATCTGACGTACAGTATAGTTGCAGGAACAACACTCGATGCAAAGCTATGCCTTGCTTTTGAGATTTTAGATTATGCATTGTTAAGCGCGCCTGGCGCACCGTTAAAGCAGGCTCTTTTGGATGCTAAAATCGGCAAAGATATTATTGGAGGGTATGACAGTTCTGCATATCAGCCTGTTTTTACAGTTACAGCAAAAAATACCAATGCAGCAGATCTTGAGAAGTTTGTGCAGGTGATTGAAGATACGCTCCGCCGTCTGGTTCAGGAAGGACTGAATAAAAAGGCGCTTCTGGCAGGCATTAACAGCAGCGAATTTAAGTTCCGCGAAGCAGATTTTGGCATGTATCCAAAAGGGCTGATTTACGGGCTGCAGTGCATGGACAGCTGGCTTTATGATGATACACTTCCGTTTTTACATCTGGAAGTTCTGGATATCTTCCGGTTTTTAAAAGAGCAGGCAGAGAAGGGATATTTTGAACAGCTGCTTTTGAAATATTTTCTGGAAAATACGCATAAATCGATTGTGACGGTAGAACCGGAAAAAGGGCTGAATGAGAAAAATGAAAAAGCACTGGAAGAAAAACTTTCGGCATATAAAAAATCTTTAAGCGCAGAAGAAATCAAAAAGCTGGCAGAAGATACGGTGCATTTAAAGGAATATCAGCAGGAACCTTCAGCAAAAGAAGATCTGGAAAAAATACCGATGCTGAAGCGCTCTGATATGAAAAAAGAGGCACCGCCTTTTATAAATGAAGAAAAAGAAATTTCCGGTGTACCGGTGATTCATCATGAAATGTATGCAAATGGTATCAATTATATTTCTATGATTTTTGATATCCGGGATATCAAAGAAGAGTGGATTCCTTATCTCGGAGTGCTGAAAGCAGTATTAGGAGATATGGATACACAGGATTACAGCTATGAAGACCTGGCAAATGAAATCAATCTTCATACGGGCGGAATTTCTATCAATTTAGCGGCTGCTTCAGATTATGTAAATAAGGGCAGGCTGATACAGAAAATGGAAGTCAGCGTAAAGGCTCTGCATGAAGAGACTGATACTGCGCTGCAGCTGATGCTTAGCATGCTGTGCCGCACAAAGCTGGAGGACGATAAACGTCTGTACGAGGTCATTGCTCAGGCAAAATCCCGGATGGAAATGCAGATGATGCAGGCGGGCCATTCTATATCGGCTCTGCGGGCGATGTCGTATTTTTCAGAGTCCGCACGGTTTAGCGATCTCGCAGGAGGAATCGGACTATACCGGGTTCTGGCAGCGGCAGAGAGTGATTTTGAGAATCAGAAAGATCAGGTAAAAGAAATACTAAGCCAGCTGATTCACACAATTTTCACTAAAAAAAGGCTAATGGCCAGTCTGACTGCAGATGCAGACGGATACCGGGCGTTTGAGTCCGGGTTTGCAGAATTTCAGGCACGCCTGTCTGAGCAGGGGGCCGGGCAGGAACTTACCAGATATGACTGCGCAAAGAAAAACGAAGGATTTAAAAATGCAGCGCAGGTGCAGTATGTTTCCAGAGCCGGGAATTTCTGCAGTCATGGCTTTGCATATACAGGAGCTCTGCGCATTTTAAAAGTTATTCTTAATTATGATTACCTGTGGCTGAACGTCCGCGTAAAAGGCGGTGCTTACGGATGCATGAGCGGATTTGCAATAAACGGTGACACTTATTTTTGCACTTACCGGGATCCGAATCTGCGTAAATCGAATGAGGTTTTTGAAGGAATACCGGATTATATCAGACAGTTTGATGCAGACGAACGAGATATGACGAAATATATCATTGGCACAATCAGCGGCATGGATACGCCTCTAAATCCGTCAGCAAAAGGAACACGTTCCATGATGGCTTATCTGACAGGCATTACCCAGGAGGATATCCAGAGAGAACGGGATGAGGTGCTAAAAGCAGGGCAGGAAGATATCCGGGCACTGGAACCGTTAATTTCTGCCGTATTATCTGATGACAGTCTGTGTGTCATTGGGAATGAAACGATGCTGGAAAAAGAAGCAGATTTGTTTTTAAACCTGGAAGATTTGTTTTAAATCGACAGAAGGGATAAAGGCAGCGGAGATATGATACCATGAAAAAGGCAGTAAGAAATCCGCTGTCTTTTCATGGCTGTTTTGTAATACAGAAAGGGATAGCATGGATAACAGTACAGGTTTTAAATCAGGCTTTGTAACAATCATTGGCAGGCCGAATGTGGGGAAATCGACGCTGATGAATCAGATTATTGGCCAGAAAATTGCAATTACATCAAACAAGCCGCAGACGACACGAAACCGCATACAGACAGTTTATACAGATATGGACCGGGGACAGATTGTTTTTTTAGATACCCCGGGCATTCATAAAGCGAAAAACAAACTTGGCAGATACATGGTCAGTGCTGCAGAACATACGTTAAAAGATGTGGATGTCATTTTGTGGCTGGTAGAACCGTCTGCTTTTGCAGGGGCAGGCGAACGGCATATTGCTGAGATTCTGGGAAGGGTAAAGCTGCCTGTAATACTCGTCATTAACAAAATCGATACACTGGCGCGCAAAGATGAGCTGCTTCGTTTTATCGACACATACCGTCAGATTTATGAGTTTGATGAAATTATTCCGGCATCTGCTTTAAAAGGAGAGAATGTTCCTAAAATCGTTGATCTGATTTATAAATATCTGCCATACGGCCCGATGTTTTATGATGAAGATACCGTTACAGACCAGCCGCAGCGGCAGATTGTAGCGGAAATTGTCCGTGAAAAGGCACTGCATGCCTTAGATGAAGAGGTTCCGCACGGCATTGCGGTATCGGTTGACCGCATGAAGCAGCGAAAAGACAGGAATATCACAGACATTGAGGCAACTATTATATGTGAACGGGATTCTCACAAAGGTATTATTATCGGTAAAGGCGGAGCAATGCTGAAAAAAATTGGATCAAATGCACGTTTTGAGATTGAAAAATTATTAGAAGGCCAGATTAACCTGCGGCTGTGGGTAAAAGTAAAGAAAAACTGGCGTGACAGTGATGCTATGTTAAAGAATTTTGGCTACAAAGAGCAGGACTAACCAGATCATGAGAAAAAGCAGCAGGCGTGAGGGTGGATGCAGGATAGTGCAGACAGTCGGAAACACAAGAGTGAATATAGCATAAACAGCAGTCTGGAGTATGGTCACAGAATAAGGCAGACAGCCAGGAATACAAGTGCGGGAATAACACAAACAGGCAGCCTGGAGTATGCCGGAAACCAGACACTGTCCGGTCTTATCCATGAACTGGAAAACTGCCAGATTTTATCTCGTATTCATAGAGCAGATTATGCAGAACCTATATAGGAAATAAGGATAAAGATAAAGGGGTATGCATATGACAAGAGACTGCTGGAAAGATTTTGCTGACACAGGAAGGGTCAGTGATTATTTAAAATACCGGGAACAGGAACGCTGCAGCGGATGCCAGGCGCACGCTGCAGTATGGACGGATGGAGTGGAGCATGGGACAGACAATTGTCCTGACGGGCATGGTGCTGTCGGCAATGCCTGCGGGTGATTACGATAAACGGTTACAGATACTTACAAGAGAAAGGGGAAAGATTGCAGCTTTTGTACGCGGTGCAAGACGTCCGAACAGCGTATTTCTGGCGGCATCGAGTCCTTTTTCTTTTGGGCGCTTTGAGGTATTTGAGGGTAAAAGTGCCTATACAGTGGCCAAAACAGATATTACAGAGTATTTCCGGGATCTGGCAGCGGATCTGGATGCAGCGTATTATGGTTTCTATTTTCTGGAAATGGCGTCGTATTATACGCAGGAAAACATGGATGGCACAGATTTTTTAAATCTCTTATATCTGACACTGAAAGCTCTGTTAAAACCTTCGCTGGATAACCGGCTGATCCGCAGAATTTATGAGCTGCGTGTTCTCGTGCTGCTTGGTGAATATCCAAATGTATTTTCCTGTATGAAATGTACACGCAGGGACGAGCTGTATTATTTTTCCATGGAGCGTCACGGGGTGCTGTGTCCGGACTGCCTGAAGGGAGAACATGCGGTGCCGCTGGATGAATCGGCTTTATATGCCCTGCAGTATATACTTACGGCACCGTTAGAAAAGCTGTATACATTTACGCTGAGTGCTCCTGTATTTGCAAAGCTGGCAGAGATTGTATCCAGATACATACATCATTATAATGACCATGTGTTTAAGTCGGAGTGTATGCTCGAATGACCTGTTAAGAACTAAATGTAATAAAAAAAGATTGAAAGAAATGGGAAGGTTTAGTATAATGTGCGCGGAGGCTAATGATAAAATTACCTGCATACCAAAACAGAGGAGGCAATGGCTATGAAACGGAAGCTGTATGCGGCGCTCTGCATTTTTGCATCAGCCAGCATAATAACAGCCTGCGGAACTTCATTTGAGGCTGATGAAAGCACGGTTTATGTCACTAAACAGGGAAATATAATAGGCGCTGATATAGAAGATTTTAATGAAGAATATTATGATGAAGAAGAACTGCGGGCGTATATTACAGAATCTGTAGAAAACTATGTGGCATCGAATGGAGACGGAAGCATTGAACTAGAGAAGTTTGAAACGGAGTCATCGGATGATGGCATCATGGCGAACCTGTACCTGAATTATGCAACATTTATTGACTATGCGCTGTTTAATGATGTTACGTTCTTTGCGGGAACAATATCCCAGGCAGGAGAAGAGGGTTACGAATTTAATCAGGAATTCGCTGCGGTGGAAGATGGAAGCCTGAAAGAAAGCGTGGATGCTCAGAGTCTGCTTGAGGATGAGGAAATGAAAGCTGTCATCATCGGGGAAGAAACGGCTGTAAAAATAGATGGAACTATTCAGGCAGTATCAGACGGCAGTGTGGAGGTTTTAGGTAAGAATCTGGTGCGTGTAAAGTATGACAGAGAAAATCCAGACGCACAGCCTGGCTGTATTCTGTATAAATAAAAAAATTAAAAATCCGTCCGGTCTGTCCGGGCGTTAATATTCAGCATGCATGGCAGATGTGTTTTTCATGCAGGCTTGTTTTATCAATATGGAGGAAAAAGCAATGGTAAAATCGATGGAAAAGATTGTAACACTTGCAAAAGCAAGAGGATTTGTGTATCCAGGTTCTGAGATTTACGGCGGTCTGGCTAATACATGGGATTATGGCAATCTTGGAGTGGAGCTTAAGAATAACGTCAAAAAAGCCTGGTGGCAGAAATTTGTCCAGGAAAATCCATACAATGTAGGTGTTGACTGTGCCATTTTAATGAATCCGCAGACATGGGTAGCATCCGGGCATCTGGGAGGTTTTTCAGATCCTTTAATGGACTGTAAAGAGTGTCACGAGCGTTTCCGGGCTGATAAAATCATTGAAGATTTTGCGCAGGAACAGAATATTACGCTCGAAGAAAGCGTAGACGGCTGGTCGAACGAGGATATGGTAAAGTTTATAGAAGATCACAATGTACCATGCCCGGGCTGCGGCAAACATAATTTTACAGATATCCGTCAGTTCAATTTGATGTTCAAAACGTTTCAGGGAGTTACAGAAGATGCGAAAAATACCGTTTATTTAAGACCGGAGACAGCTCAGGGCATCTTTGTAAACTTTAAAAATGTACAGCGGACTTCCCGCAAAAAGATTCCTTTTGGCATTGCTCAGATTGGAAAATCTTTCCGTAATGAAATTACACCTGGCAATTTTACGTTCCGTACAAGAGAGTTTGAGCAGATGGAACTGGAGTTCTTCTGCGAACCGGGTACGGATCTGGAGTGGTTTGAATACTGGAGAAGCTTCTGCCGCGACTGGCTGTTAAGCCTTGGAATGAAAGAAGAGGAACTGCGTCTGAGGGATCATGATCCGGCTGAACTTGCTTTCTACAGCAAAGCAACGACGGACTTTGAATTTCTGTTTCCGTTTGGCTGGGGCGAGCTGTGGGGAATCGCAGACCGTACCGACTATGACCTGACGCAGCATCAGAATACGTCCGGGCAGGATCTGTCTTATTTTGATGATACCAAAAATGAAAAATACGTGCCGTATGTCATAGAGCCTTCGCTTGGTGCAGACCGTGTTGTTCTCGCATTTTTGTGTGCAGCCTATGATGAGGAAAATATCGGAACAGAAGAAAAACCGGATATGCGTACCGTGCTTCATTTTCATCCTGCACTGGCTCCGGTAAAAATAGGGGTGCTGCCGCTGTCGAAAAAGCTGAATGAAGGGGCAGAAAAGGTCTTTGCACAGCTTTCAAAAAAATATAACTGTGAATTTGACGACCGTGGTAACATTGGAAAAAGATACCGCAGACAGGATGAAATCGGAACGCCGTTTTGTGTAACATATGATTTTGATTCTGAACAGGACAATGCTGTGACAGTACGCTTCCGCGATTCCATGGAACAGGAACGGGTAGAAATTGCACAGCTGGAAACATATTTTGCAGATAAATTTGATTTTTAATAAGAGCGGCTGTTTTTGTGACTAAATTTGAAAAATATGTTGCGAATATGGAAAATTGTGTTAAAATAGAGATATGCACAGACTCTTAGCACAAATAATGTTAACAATGTGAATGGAATCCGGACAAGCCTGTCTGTAGAAAGTTCACAAAAAATAACCAAAGTAATATTTAGGAGGAATTAGCAAATGGCAAACAAATGGGTATATTTGTTCAGCGAAGGCAAGGCAGACATGCGTGAGCTGCTTGGCGGCAAAGGCGCAAACCTGGCAGAGATGACAAACCTCGGGCTTCCGGTTCCGCAGGGATTCACCATCACAACAGAAGCTTGTACACAGTATTACGAAGATGGCCGCGAGATTAACGATGAAATTCAGGGCCAGATCAATGATTACATTGTAAAAATGGAAGAGATTACAGGCAAGAAGTTTGGTGACAAGGAAAATCCGCTGCTTGTATCTGTCCGTTCTGGTGCAAGGGCTTCTATGCCGGGCATGATGGATACAATCTTAAACCTGGGCTTAAATGAAACCGTAGTGGAAGTTATCGCTGAAAAATCCGGCAATGCGCGCTGGGCATGGGACTGCTACCGCAGATTTATCCAGATGTACTCCGACGTTGTTATGGAAGTAGGCAAGAAATACTTCGAACAGCTCATTGATGCAATGAAAGAGAAAAAAGGCGTTACGTATGACGTAGACCTGACTGCAGATGATTTGAAGGAGTTAGCTACACAGTTTAAAGCTGAGTACAAAGCTAAAATTGGCAGCAGCTTCCCGGATGATCCAAAGGAGCAGTTAATGGGTGCTATCAAAGCTGTATTCCGTTCCTGGGACAACCCTCGTGCGAATGTATACCGCCGCGACAACGATATCCCTTATTCCTGGGGTACTGCTGTAAACGTACAGTCCATGGCATTTGGTAACATGGGTGACGACTGCGGTACAGGTGTTGCATTTACACGTGACCCTGCAACAGGCGAAAGAAAGCTGATGGGTGAATTCCTTGTAAACGCACAGGGTGAAGACGTAGTTGCTGGTGTTCGTACACCAATGCCGATTGCAAAGATGGAAGAAGAATTCCCGGAAGCATTCAAACAGTTTACAGAAGTATGCGAAAAACTCGAAAAGCATTACAGAGATATGCAGGATATGGAGTTTACAGTAGAAAACAAAAAACTCTATATGCTTCAGACAAGAAATGGTAAAAGAACAGCACAGGCTGCATTAAAAATTGCCTGTGACCTCGTAGACGAGGGTATGCGTACAGAAGAAGAAGCTGTTGCTATGATTGATCCTCGTAACTTAGATACTTTACTGCATCCGCAGTTTGACGCAGCTGCATTAAAAGCAGCAGTACCGGCTGGCAAAGGCCTTGGAGCATCTCCAGGAGCTGCCTGCGGCAAAATTGTATTCTCTGCAGAAGATGCAGAAGCATGGAATGACAGAGGCGAAAAAGTCGTACTCGTACGTCTTGAGACATCACCGGAAGATATCACCGGCATGAAAGCAGCTCAGGGTATCTTAACAGTACGCGGCGGTATGACTTCTCACGCAGCTGTTGTTGCCCGCGGTATGGGTACATGCTGTGTATCCGGATGCGGCGACATCGCAATGGATGAAGAAAATAAAAAATTCACACTTGCTGGAAAAGAATATCATGAAGGAGATTTCATTTCTATTGATGGATCTACCGGTAATATTTATGATGGAGAAATCCAGACAGTAGATGCTACAATCGCAGGCGAATTTGGCAGAATTATGGACTGGGCAGACAAGTACAGAAAATTAAAAGTACGTACAAATGCAGATACTCCGGCTGATGCTAAAAAAGCACGCGAACTTGGCGCTGAAGGTATTGGTCTGTGCCGTACAGAGCATATGTTCTTCGAAGAAGACAGAATTGCAGCATTCCGCGAAATGATCTGTGCTGATACAGTAGAAGAAAGGGAAGCAGCTCTTGACAAGATTCTTCCATACCAGCAGGGAGACTTTGAAAAATTATATGAAGCATTAGAAGGATGCCCGGTTACAATCCGTTTCCTGGATCCGCCTCTTCATGAGTTCGTTCCGACCGATGAAGAAGACATTGAAAAACTGGCTAAGGCTCAGAATAAGTCTGTAGAAGAAATCAAGACTCTGATTGATTCTCTGCATGAATTCAATCCGATGATGGGCCATCGCGGCTGCCGTCTTGCGGTAACTTATCCGGAAATCGCAAAGATGCAGACAAAAGCAGTGATCCGTGCAGCTATCAATGTTCAGAAAGCACATGCTGACTGGAATGTAAAACCGGAAATTATGATTCCGTTAATCTGTGACATCAAAGAATTAAAGAACGTAAAGAAAGTCGTTGTAGAGACAGCAGATGCTGAAATCGCTGCAGCAGGTGCGAAGTTAGAATACGAAGTAGGTACAATGATCGAGATTCCAAGAGCAGCTCTGACTGCTGATGAAATCGCATCAGAAGCTGACTTCTTCTGCTTCGGTACAAATGACCTGACACAGATGACATTCGGTTTCTCACGTGATGACTCTGGTAAATTCTTAGATGCATACTATGATGCTAAGATTTTCGAAAACGATCCGTTTGCAAAACTGGATCAGACTGGTGTCGGCAAGCTGATGGAAACAGCAATCAAACTTGGCAAGCCTGTAAATAACAAACTCCATGTAGGTATCTGTGGCGAGCACGGCGGAGATCCTTCTTCCGTTGAATTCTGCCATAAGATTGGCCTGGATTATGTATCCTGCTCACCGTTCCGTGTGCCGATTGCAAGATTAGCAGCAGCACAGGCGGCGATAAACAATGTAGGAAAGTAGATTACAAATATATGTACTTTACGGAGTATCTGATAACCAGAGCTGATGTGAATGATTTCATGGCACATCGTCCGGAGTACACAAAGGCGAACCGCTTTGAGGATTTCGTTTGTAAAATCTATCTTTAACGATTAGGGGAAAATTCATTTGAGAGTTTTCCCCTTTTTTCGTGGTTTTTTCAAAGGATTCTATCCCAAACAAAGGATAGAGTCCTTTTTATATACACAAACAAAATAATCAAAGGAGGTTCACACATGAACAACACAGCGTTAAGAGCAGGGTTGCTAAGCGCCAGTGGCGCTTGCTTAGCAACGACCGAAGCGGAGCGTAGACCGCAGAGCGCCAACAACACACACATGGTTTTTGCAAACGAGGAACATGAGAAGTTTTATTTTGAGAAACTGGAACAGGCGAGGTATCAGGACTGCTACCACAAGGCGTTGATCTACATTCTCGGCATATCTGAGGACACAAGGAATCATTTCAGCCAGATTTACGATATCAAGTCCGGGTACATCAAAACAGAGTGTCTGCATCAGGGCTGGCAGACAAGCGGCAGTGTCCGGGTGGTAAGGCTTGCCTTTAACCTTTACACGGACGGAACGCCAAGCATTGATGATTATAAGCGCAAGGACGAGCAGATAGGCGAGTGCAGGGGATATTCCGTAAGCGATATTTTCTGCTGCGGCTATGCAATGTACTTCTGGCAGGGCATCAAGCTCCGTTACCCGGAATACTGCCAGAAACAGCGGTCTGTTGAGGAAATCCTTGCAGAAATGGAGAAGAAACGTGCTGAAAATTCGACTGATGGGAACGAAGAATGATATTAAGTGGTTCGAGAAGCTCCTGCAAAGACAGCCCAAAGTGGCTGTGACGGAAGTTTCCGAGCTGTACCGGAACAAGGGTACAAACAGGTATTACCGGGCTTATGTGGAAGTGCAGAAAGCCAACATCAAAGAAAAATCTAACTAAACGGAGGAATAAAACCATGTGTAAAATTATAGCAATCGCAAACCAGAAAGGCGGTGTTGGTTATGAAAAGTAAGTTATTATGCAAAGTTGAGCCTGCACTTTTGCTGATTTTATAGGGTATAGGCTCTTTTGGGTGGGGGGTGCGGACATTTTCTTGGTCTGGCTGCTTAGCCAGTTCAAGAAAATGTCCGCACCCCCGTCTCAACAGGATAGAATCCTTTCGTTTAAGGTGTCTATGTGGGCGGGGACGGTTCAAAACATTTCGTCGCTCATTTTCTTGCGGCTCTCCTTGCGTCCCGTCCGTGCCGCCTTTATCGCTGTTCCAAAAGCCTTAAAGTCATATCGTGGTACTGGTCTTTTTGCCATATTCATTCACCCTATTACATTTTACTGTTCACCTTTCTTTTTGGATATGTCTACACAGTTCCCCTAAATAGCTTAAATACATCATATAATCAGAGAAAATTTTTCACGCATCTTGACAAAAATCCTAATTCGTGCTATTGCATAATCCGAAATCGTATTACATATGTGGAGGTAAAATATGAGTGAAACACGAGAAGCTGTTCGGCGGCTTGCAATAGCAATCAGTAATTTTGAAAAAATCTATGTTGCCAATACTCCAAAGATTGGCAGACAATCATCAGAATTATGGCTTATGTATGCCCTTAATGACGGAGAAGCACATTCCCAAAAACAGATTTGTGAGGAATGGGGATTTCCGCGCACTACGCTTAACACAGTTACTAAAAAGTGTGAAGCTGCTGGTTATCTTACGTTGACCGCTATTCCCGGAAAACGGCGGGAAATGCAAATATGCCTTACAGAAAAAGGAAAGACTTATGCGAGTCAAATATTAGATGTTATATATCGGGCAGAAGATCAAGCGATGGAAAAAACACTTGAAAAATATCCTGCGGATTTTATTGACGTTTTGGGAGATTTTGTAAAACATCTTGAATCTTCATTTGAGCAAATATTAAAACAGTAAGGAAGTGTTTCATATGAGAAATCAAGAATGGATACTATGTCCAAACTGCCAAAGTAAGACGCGGACAAAAATCCGGGAGGATACAATACTTTCCCGTTTTCCACTATTTTGTCCTAAGTGTAGACAGGAAACCTTAATAAATGCAGAACAACTGAAAATATCAATTATCAAAGAGCCAGATGCAAAGACGCAGAGCCGATAATTCGTTACTAAAACGGAATATCGGCTCTTTTTATTTATGTGATCCGGCTTTAGAATGGGAGGAAATTAAAATGTCCAGTTCAGGCATGAAAAATATTATAAAGTACGTCTTACCAATGATTTTAAGCAATGTTTGTTTCTTTATGTTTACCATTATTGACGCAGTTTTTGTGGGGAGAGGTGTAGGAACAAACGCCCTCGGAGCAATCAATTTAGTTAGTCCCTTTATCATGGTTGTCGGAGCAATAAATATGCTTATCAGTGTTGGCGGTGTAGCTATTTATGCTGTTCGTATTGGTCGGGGCGATATAGAAGGAGGAAACAAAGTATTCCGTCATGGAATGCTGTTTATGGTATGTGCCGCAGCAATTCTCAGTTTTATTGGCGTGTTTTTTGCAGATAAAGTTTGTACTTTGCTTGGTGCAAATGAAACATTCCATCATTTATCGGTTGAATATCTGTTTTGGTATTCTATTTTTATTATTCCGTCCGCTATGTCTATGGGACTGCAAAATTATTGCCGTAATGACAATGCGCCTGGATTGGTAAGTATTGTTGTGATTGTCACAACAGTATGCAATATTTTTGGCGACTGGCTGCTGATCTATCCTATGGCATGGGGAATAAAGGGGGCTGCTATTGCCACGGGCATATCACAGACACTTGGATTACTGCTCATATTGAGCCATTTTATCCGTAAACAGGGAAATCTGCCCTTTGGAAAAATAAAACTGGAAAAAAGTCTGTTCAAAGAAATCATTGTACATGGTCTGCCCGAAGGAATTAGCCAGTTGGCAACTCCTGTTATGACATTTTGCATGAATATGGTTCTCATTGACATGGTAGGTGATCTTGGTGTCAATGCTTTTTCGGCTATCAGTTATATAGCATCTTTCTCTATGTCTGTCTTTTTTGGAGCCAGTGACGGTTTACAGCCTTTATTTGGACAGAGCTATGGTGCAAAGAAAAAAGAAGATTTGAAATACTATTTTAATGCAGGATTGAAAATCAGTTTTTTTGGCAGTGCTGCTGTCACGATATTAGTAGTTCTTCTTGGGGGCTATATTGGCAGTCTATTTGGGACTGATGCCGTAACACGGGAATATATGATCAATGTTTTGCCGCAATTTGCTGTTGGCTTTATCGAAATGGCAGTCAATGTTATGATTTCTTCTTATTTGTATTCCACGGAACGCTCTTTTCTTGCTCTGAATATCAGCGTTTTACGAAGCATTATTGTAAATGCGGCAGTCATTCTGATTTTGCCATATATATTTGGTGAAAGCATAATATGGTTTTCACTGTTGATTTATGAAGTAATCGTATTGATTATTGCAGTAGCACTATTAAAACATTCTGAAAGAAATGGTATTCATTTCAAAGAGTAAAGGAGGAACAAAATGATTATTACAATTAGCCGTGAGTTTGGCAGCGGAGGACGTGAACTGGGGAAGCGTTTGTCTAATGTATTGGAAATTCCCTGTTATGACAAAGAAATCATTCAGATGATAGCTGAAAAACAAGGATTTGATGAACAATATGTTTCCCATATATCAGAAAAAAATCTGCAAGCCGCATATCCCCGGACAATAGGCTGTCGTTTCACTATGACCCCACACCCGGTTACAAAACAGGCTGTAACGATTGCTGTTGAGCAGCAAAAAATCATTAAAACTTTTGCAGCGCAAGGGGATTGTATTATGATTGGACGCTGCGCCGATGTAATTTTGAAAGAATATAACCCGTTTAATATTTTTGTATATGCTGATATGGATACAAAGCTAAAACGGTGTATAGAACGGGCGCCCAAAGGTGAAAACCTCACCCCCACAGAGCTTGAACGTAAGATACGGGAAGTGGATAAAGAACGAGCAAAACACCGGGAGTTTTATATAAGCGCAAAAGAAAATGCACGTTCAAATTACCACTTGTGTATCAATACCTCTGGTATAGAGATTAAAAAGATCATTCCCGTATTAGCTGATTATCTTAAACTATGGTTTAAAATGAGAGGTTGAAATAAAACAGAGCGGAGGATATATGGCAAAGTTTTTGGAATTTATGTTAGAAAATCAAGATTATGCAATTTCGGTTAATAGTGTTTGCAATATTTCGCAACCCAATAAAATATTTAGAGTGCCACATACTCCAGACTTTGTTTTAGGTGTCACGCATTATAGGGGGTATATACTTACTGTAATAGACTTAAAATGCCGGGGCGTTGTTTATGGAAGAATTATTAAATTGGATGGAATATATTGAAGATGTGCGCCCAAAAAAGAAAGTCCGGCATTTGCTAAAGGATATTCTTGTGATTGTTTTGTTTGCCACACTCGCAAATGCAGATGACTGGGTAGAGATTGCGCTGTTTGCACAGGTATATGAAGAGTATCTTAAGAAATATATCGAGTTAAAGAATGGTCCGCCGTCTCATGATACTATACAGCGGGTAATGGGGATGATTTCGCCGGATATTCTCCAGCAGCTTTATGGGAAATGGCAGGAACTGCTGAACCGGGAAGAAGGCGAAGCACTGAAGAAGATCATCTATATAGATGGAAAAACAATGCGTTCTAACAAACAGGGGAAAGAGAAGCCGTCTCATATTGTAACCGCATGGAGCCGTGAAGACGGTTTCAGCCTGGGACAGAAAGCAGTGAACGAAAAGAGCAATGAGATTACAGCAATTCCGGAATTAATAGAAAGGTTACAGATAAAGGGACAGATCATTACGATAGATGTAATGGGAACGCAGACAGCGATCGTAGAAAAAATCCGGGGAAAAAGGGCAGATTATGTGCTGGCATTAAAAGGAAACCAAGGGAGCTTATATGAAGAAGTAAAAGAGTATTCTGCAGATAAAGAGCTAACCAGAGAGATAGAAAAATCAGGAAATTATAAGAAAACGAAAGAAAAAGCCCGCGGGCAGATAGAGACGCGGGAATATTACCAGACAGAAGATATCCAATGGATGATACAGAAAAAAGATTGGAAAGGGCTGAAAAGCATAGCGATGGAAAGAAAAAGCATAGAAAAGAATGGGAGAAAGAAAACGGAATACCGCTATTTTATCAGCAGCCTGAAAGGGGACATAGAAACCATAAGCCGGGCAGTAAGAGGGCATTGGAGCATAGAGAGCATGCACTGGCATCTGGATGCAACATTCCGGGAAGACGCAAACGCAACACTGGATAAAATGTCAGCGCAGAATCTGAATATAATCAGGAAATGGAGCTTAAGCATACTAAAGCTGATGGAACTTACAAAAAAGAAATTATCAATAAAGAAAAAAAGGTTTGTAATAAGTCTGTCACCAATTAAATATTTGGAGGAAGTACTGGACTTTTAAAAAATTACAGTTGGAAAAATTTAAATGGTAGAAACATTCATGCGTTTGTCGTGAATGCGCTGGCTCCCGGCTTGTAAAATCAGGAGGATTATGGTAGTATGAAGATACAAAAACGAAAGGGAAAGCAGGTGGGAAGATTGACCGTGACGGAACAGATCGACCAGAAACATCAGGAAGATTTACAGAGGCTGAGAGGCTTTCGCCTGCTTGATGATGATTTCCTCACAAAGTGTTTTGAGGGAGATACGGCAAGCATAGAACTGGTATTGCAGATTGTTCTGGAAAAACCGGATTTAAAGGTGCTGGACGTCCGCACCCAGGTATTTGTGGAGAACCTGCTGAACCGTTCAGTGAGGCTGGATATTCTGGCTACAGACAGCACAGGGGTAAAACTGAACGTGGAGGTACAGCGCTCCGACA
>CAJTVR010000029.1 GCA_910580075.1 uncultured Eubacterium sp.
CCTTTTTCTGTTCCGCCTGCGAACAGTAAGAAATTCTAAATTTTCTGCTTCAGGGCTATGGCAGCGTACGGACCGGTGCCTGATGCCCAGGCGTTTCTGGCAGGCGTTATGCAGTGGCGCTGGCAGGCACCTTTTGGGGCGTCGGAGTTTATGATAGCGGGAGGCAGAGAGCCCCAAATCCTGGTTATTGAGCAGAAAATTAAGAATTTCTAACTGTTCTCCGGAGTCACAGAAAAAGGAAAAAGTTTCCCATCCTGGCTGGTTTCGGAAGAATATATATCTGTCAGTCAGCCGTTATCCTGTTATAAGCAGCATCCTGGCTGGTTTTGGAAGAGTATATATCTGTCAGTCAGCCGTTATTCTGTCATGAGCGGCGTCCAGGCAGCTTTTGGGGACAGGTGTGTGAATTAGCCGTGCAGAAACACGCAGCCCCCATAGTGTATATTTTCCGGATTTTATAGTGGAAAAATATGCTGTTTTATGGTATGGTTATAAAAGCAGTACAGTATTCACGTGAATGGATGAATATACTGTAATATTAAAATAATACAGGAGGTTATTACCAAATGAAAATTATTATGTTAGGCGCTCCGGGAGCGGGGAAAGGTACACAGGCTAAAAGAATTGCTGAGAAATATTCGATTCCGCATATTTCGACCGGCGATATTTTCCGTGCAAATATTAAAAACGGAACAGAGCTGGGCAGAAAAGCAAAGGAATATATGGATCAGGGCGCGCTGGTTCCGGATGAGCTGACCTGTGACCTGGTTATGGACCGGATTCAGCAGGACGACTGTAAAAACGGATTTGTTCTGGACGGATTCCCGCGTACCATTCCGCAGGCAGAAGCATTAGACGGGGCACTGGGCAAAATCGGTCAGAAGATGGATTATGCGATTGACGTAGATGTGCCGGATGCAAATATTGTAAACCGCATGGGCGGACGCAGAGCATGCTTAAGCTGCGGCGCTACGTATCATGTAGAGTTTAATCCGACAAAACAGGAAGGTATCTGCGATGCGTGCGGTGCACAGACTGTATTAAGAGACGACGACAAGCCGGAAACCGTACAGAAGCGTCTTACAGTATATCATGACCAGACACAGCCGCTGATTGATTACTACAAAAAACAGGATATTTTAAAATCCGTAGACGGCACACAGCCAATGGATGCAGTATTTGATGCTATCATAGGAATATTGGGAGCGTAAGCGATGCCAGTGTCAATCAAATCTGCAAAAGAGATAGAACTGATGCGGACGGCGGGCAGAATCCTGGGCAGGGTACATAACGAGCTTGCCCGGGAAATCGTGCCGGGGATGTCAACCCTGGACATTGACCGTATTGGTGAGGACTTAATACGAAGCTATGGATGCATTCCTTCTTTTTTAAATTATGAGGGATTTCCTGCTTCTGTCTGTGTATCCGTAAATGATGAAGTAGTGCATGGCATTCCGGAAAAGGAGCGGAGGATCAAAGAGGGCGATATCGTCAGCCTGGATATGGGAGTAATTTATAAGGGATATCAGTCGGATGCCGCAAGAACAGTCGGTGTCGGACGCATTTCACAACAGGCGGCAGACCTGATCGAGCGGACAAAACTCAGTTTTTTTGCAGGGATGCAGTATGCGAAGGCTGGAGGGCGGCTGTTTGATATTTCAGCGGCGATTGGAGATTATGCGCACCAGTTTGGATATGGTGTTGTACGTGACCTGGTAGGACACGGCATTGGCCGGAATATGCATGAACCGCCGGAAATACCGAATTACCGGCAGAGGTTTCGCGGCATGAGGCTGCGCGAGGGGATGACGTTTGCGGTTGAGCCCATGATTAATACCGGCACCTGGAGGGTGAACTGGTCAGATAATGGCTGGACGGTTACAACAGCAGACGGTTCATTATCGGCTCATTATGAAAATACAATCCTGATTACTCCAAACGGACCGGAACTTTTGTCGGTTACAGAGGAAGAAGCAGAAAATTTAAGCCATATGTACCTTGCGGTATAAGGTACCTCCGGCCGGACCATAATAAGAGGAAAACAAAACGGCCGGAGAGGATTGTCAGAAAATGTGATTTTAAATGGAGGAATGAAAATGTCTAAAGCAGATGTAATTGAAGTAGAAGGAAAAGTAATTGAAAAACTGCCAAATGCGATGTTTCAGGTAGAACTGGAAAACGGACATCAGATTCTGGCACATATCAGCGGAAAGCTGCGGATGAATTTTATCCGTATTCTGCCAGGGGATAAGGTAACGATTGAAATGTCGCCGTATGATCTGACAAAAGGACGGATTATCTGGAGAGATAAATAGATTTAAGCTGGAAAAGGCTGTCTCAAAAAGAAAAAAATTTCGGACAGCCTTTGTTTTACGGGGCTGCTGCACGAAGCAAAACCGATACAGGATATGGTTTAAAGAACGATTGTAACGAATGATATCCTGTATCGGTTTTCTAAATGCGGCAGTCCCGTTTTATGTTTATACAGGCTGTTTTGAATACTTCAGGGTTTTATAAACAGTAACTCCTGATTCAGCCAGAGAAATAATAATAATCAGACACAGAACTGCATTGCTTATAAAACTGCTTTCCCAGTAATGAAGGATATCGCTTTTTGAAAATTGGGAAATTCCATAAGCCTGTTTTAACTGTGAGGCAAAATCAGTGTTCCACAGTGGCAGGACTTTCAAAAGGACTGCAGCGAGTGCAATCTGCAGAGTGTTGCATATAAGATTGCAGTACATAACGGTTCTGCAGTAAAGTCCGGTAACAAAGCGGATGATTTCATCGATCAGTCCGGTGAAAAGCCACAGCAGGAATACAGGAAGAATCATCTGCCACCGGGCCAGGTTAAAGACACTGGCAACTGCCTGGATCTGTCCGTTTTCATAACGAAATACTCCAAAAAGCTGTGGTTTAAATAGCAAAAGTGCTGAAAAGATACTAATCATAATAATGGATACAATACTGTCGCAGCGGCTTATGACGGCGCGTTTGTCAGGCACAGGCGGCAGCTGGAACGGTGTCCATTGCCTGCCTGGTCTGCTGTTTTTGCCAAGCTCTTTTACTGACCAGCCTTTTTCCGGTGCCAGCTGAAGTTTTACATGCTGGCGTTCCAGGACAGCAAAAATAATTGTAATAATGCCGGCGACACAGAAGGAACCGCTGATGCCTGTCGAAAACAGTTCGCTAAAAAAAGATACAAAAAAATGCACGATGCTGTCTGCATGAGAAATTCCCTGTACAATACCGGAAATAAGTGCGGAAATTCCTGTGCCGGCCAGGGCTATTTTAAGAACCCATAAATAATTATTATAGTATTCCGGACCAATCAGGTATTCGCCGTCGCCACGGTAACGTTTGGCAAATTCCTCCGGAGCTCCCAGCTTTTGCAAAGCTTCCTGGACCGGTATCTGTTCCTCTGTACACATATCTTCGACCAGAGTCTGTAGTTCCAGACGGATATCTTCCCTGGAATCCTCAGGGACTCTTCTGATTACTTCATATATATAACGTTTTATCATTTCCTGCTCATTCATGTATATTCCCTCCTGTCAGATGATGCTGATTAGCAAATTTAAATGGAATCCGTTCCGCCGGACGATCCTTCAATCAGATTCTGAATCCCGGCAGACATTGTTTTCCACTGCGCGGCCAGTTCTGCATAAATCTGGCTGCCGTATGCAGTGCGTTTATAATATTTTCGCGGCTTGCTTTCTGAAGTATCCCATTCGCTGCCGAGCAGACCCTGATTTTCCAGTCTGCGCAGAAGCGGGTAGAGCGTATTAGCATCGACGGAAATGCCCCTTTCATTTAAAGCCTGTACCAGCGCATATCCGTAACACGAGTCCTGCATCTGGCTTAATACACATAAAATCAGAGTGCCGCGGCGAAGTTCTGATAACAGACTTTCCAGTAAATCTTTTCCCAATCAAAATCCCTCCTTTACATTACTGTTGAATTCATTATACTGTATATCGCACAGTATTGTCAATAGCAAAATAAAATTAAACTGAGTCTTTCTTCCATTTCATGAGGTATTGTGGTAAAATATAAAAGATATGTAAAATGACGTAACTAATCAGCTAATGATTTGCACAGATGAAAAGGAAAATAATAACATGGAAGGATTTACATTAGTCTTAACGCTGCTTAGCGGAGTAGCATTGTTTCTGTTTGGCATGTCTTTGATGGGAGACGGGCTGAAGAAGGCTGCAGGAGAGAAGCTGGAACTGATTCTGTACCGGCTGACCAATACTCCGTTAAAAGGGATTCTGCTCGGAACAGCGGTTACAGCGATTATTCAGTCGTCCTCTGCAACAACGGTTATGGTTGTAGGATTTGTAAATGCCGGTATGATGAAAGTCTCCCAGGCGATTGGAATTATTATGGGAGCAAATATCGGGACGAGCATTACTGGCTGGATTCTCTGTCTTTCTTATATAGAAGGCACCGGAGGAATTGCACAGCTTTTATCTACGGCAACGATATCAGCGGTTGTTGCGGTTGTGGGCATTGTATTTAAGATGTTTATGAAAAAAGCGTCTTACCACAATGTGGGCGATATCATGCTGGGATTTTCAATTCTGATGGTCGGTATGCAGACGATGAGCAGCGCAGTGGCCCCGCTAAAGAGCAATGAACATTTTGTAAATGCTCTGACCATGTTTAAAAATCCGTTTATGGGCATCCTGGTCGGAATCCTGTTTACTGCAGTGCTGCAGAGCGCATCAGCCTCAGTCGGTATTATGCAGGCGTTATCTGTAACAGGAGGTATTACATTTGCAGCTGCGCTTCCGATTACGATGGGTATTGGCGTCGGTGCTGCATGTCCGGTACTGCTGTCTTCCATTGGGACGAATAAAAACGGCAGAAGGACGGCTCTGATTTATTTACTGAATGATTTGTTCGGAATGCTGTTCTGGTCAGTAGTCTTTTATTCCGTTCATGCAGTCGTGCGGTTTGACTTTATGGATATGGTCATGAACCCGGTAAGGATAGCACTGCTGAATACGGTTTTCAGAATGGCGACAATACTGGTGCTGTGTCCGTTTATAAAAGGGATTGAGAAATTTGTGTTCCTGCTGATCAGGGACAGTGAGGAAGATAAAGAAGACCAGGCAGATTTTGATCTGCTGGAAGAGCGTTTTCTGGCTTATCCGCCGCTTGCAATTGCACAGAGCCATCAGGCAATGAACGGCATGGCGAAGAAGGTAAGGAAAAATATCGCGTATTCTTTGAACCTTCTGACCAGTTATTCTGAAGAGAATTATAATAAGGTACAGGAAAAAGAAAACCTGATTGACAAATATGAAGATAAGCTCGGCACATATCTGATGCAGCTGACAGGGCGGGAAATGACTGTTGCGCAAAACAGCGAAGTGTCCAAGTTTCTGCATACGCTCAGCGATTTTGAGCGGCTTGGAGACCATGCCAGCAATATTTCAAAAGTGGCGAATGAATTATATGAAAAAAAGACTTCTTTTTCCAAGGAAGGCATGTATGAGCTTGGAGTACTGGAATCAGCGGTTTCAGAGATTGTGGATCTGACAGTCAATGCATTTATGGAGGATGACCAGAACACGGCATACCGCGTAGAACCGCTGCGTGAATTAATCGGTATTCTCTGCGATGAGCTGAAACTGCGCCACATCAAGCGGCTGCAGCATGGTAAATGCGAGCTGAAGCAGGGATTTGCATTTAACGACCTGCTGGCAAATCTGGAACGTATCGGCGCACACTGTTCGAATGTGGCAGTGGCAATGATCGAGCTTGGATATTCTGAATTTGATATTCACGGATACGTAAAAAGTGTGCGAGAACGCAAAAATTCAGATTATGCGATATATTTTGAGGAATATGAGGAAAAATACGATATTAATGGCTATAAAAAAATAAAAAAGGCCAGAAAAGAGGAAGAGGTGCTTAAATCTAAGAAAAATAAAGATGATACGAAGAAAAAAAGCAGTATAAAGAAATAGTGAAGCAGCATAAGAAGAAAATAAGAGGAAAATCATTAAGAAAGCATGGAAAACAGCTTAAAACAGTCTGGCAGGATTTGCAGAAATCCAAACGGTAAACAGCTGTGTCCGGTAAGCGGAAAGTAAGAAGGTAGATGTGAGTTAATATGTATCTGATGTTAAAAAATACAGAGGTATTATATTTTAATCTGGAAGAGTTTGTAGTAGAGGTAATCCGAAATGACCTGCTGCCGTTCTGTCTCAGATCAAATATGAGGCCGCCGGTAAAAATGAAAGATATTTTACATAATATACAGGAGGTAAAAGCTTATTTAAGCAGCAGAGTGCTGTCATTATCGAGAGATAACGCAAAACAGATTTATGCAGCGTTTCAGATTCCGCAGGTAGAGTCCATTGAAAACAGAGTCAATATCTGTGTTAAATGCAAAGGAGTTTCGATTGCTGACAGTTACTGGGTAAAGCAGGATGACGAGAATGTGCTGTGGGATAATATCAATATCCGTCAGAATAAGCTGCGGGATATTTTAGATCTGTCATTGAGCGGATTCAGCCCGTCTATTACAACGAATGCAATCTGTCCGGAGCTGACGACCAAAGGCCTGTTCCGGAAAGGATGGGTTTACCTTGGAGACAGTCTGTATCTGTTAAAGTCTGACAAGACAAATGAGTATGTGAATACAAGAATGGAAGTGCTTGCTTCTGAAATACTGGAATGCTTTGATAACCGGCTGGACAGTATTGTTTATCTGAGCGATATTAAGGAAACAGCCAGGGGAACGGCTTATGTTTCTATCTGCCAGAATTTTGTAAAAGAAGAGCATTCTTTTGTGGAAGCCTGGGAGGTAATTGAATACTGCAAAAGAGAGGGACTGGATTTTCGGACGTTTTGTCTGGAAAAATGGGGAAGTAAGTTTGCCTGTATTCCGGTTCTGGATTATATCATTATTAACACGGACAGACATACGCAGAACTATGGATTTATGATGAACAATGATACCGGACGGCTGGAAGCTGTAGCTCCTATGTTTGACTTAAACTGTGCACTGGTTGCAGATTATTTTATGTGTGAGGCAGGGGATACGTTAAGCCAGATGTTTAATACAGCAGAAACAATCAAAAAGCTGGCGCTTGAATATGTGCCGTATACAGACCTTAAGTTTAGGGAAGATGCATTTATCAGACTGGCTGAAAACCACACATATAAAGAACTTCGTTATATTTTTGAAAGAGTATATGGAAGAATTCAGGAAATGGGTATTATTTAGAAAGGACGGGTTATGATGAGATTTGGCAAAAAAGGTATGAATCATATAATGGATTCTATTTCAAGGCTTGTAGATATGCCTTATGAGCCGGCGAACGGAGAATGGAACGATGTACATAAACGGCTGATGAACGGAAGGAAAAAGTTTGAGCAGGCTGCAACCCAGACCATGGACGCAGTGATACATATCAGCTCTATGGACCTGACACTGGCAACCAATGTGGAAACTGTAGAACAGGTGAACGATTCGATTGCATCGGCAGTGGATACCATTCATGAATCTATTTCATCCACAGCAAATATCGCATCTGAAATATCCAAAGCACATGAAAGCCTGACAGAAACGATGATAGAAGCTTCGGATGCTTCTACAGGCATTATGGATGAAATACAAAACTGTGAAGATGAGCTGACATCCATTACAGATTTATCTGCATCTGCCATTGATACAGTTACAGAAATGAATACAGAAATGCACGGCCTGCTGAATATTATCCAGAACATGAATGAAGCAATCAGTACAATCAGCTCGATTTCATCGCAGACAAATCTTCTGGCCCTGAACGCTTCCATTGAAGCTGCCAGAGCAGGAGAAGCCGGAAGGGGATTTGCGGTAGTGGCAGAAGAAATCCGCAAACTGGCAGAAGAAACAAAAACCCTGACCGGAAATATAGGAAATTTCTTATCAAGCATACAGAATGCTTCAAAGAAAACTTCTGACAGCGTAGATACCACTGTATCTAAACTGGAGCATATTAATGAAAGAATCCAGAATGTCTGGAAAATCACTGGAAATAACCGCAGCGGCATGATCCAGATTACGGATTCGGTATCTTCGCTTGCTGCTGTCAGTGAAGAGATCAGCAGCTCTATGGGTGAGCTTGACAATCAGATGAAGTACGTGACTACACAGTGCCAGAATCTTAAAAGCAATACAGAATCACTGGAAATTTCCAGCCATTCTATTGCAGAGCTGGTAGAGCCTGTGAAAGAAGTCGAAAAACAGCTGGATGCATCGACAAAGATTATGGGTGAAATGGCACAGGACGCTTTTTATATGCTGGATAACCAGGTTGTGCTGGATTCCTTAAACAGCGCTACGACTGCACATCAGAAATGGCTGGATACATTAAAGGATATGTCACGCACCGGGGTTATGAAAGCGCTGCAGACAGACTGTACAAAATGCGGGCTCGGGCATTTTTACTACTCTTACAAACCTCTGAATCCAAAAGTAATACAGGTATGGAACGGACTTGAGGAGAAACACAAAACGTTCCACTCTTACGGGACCAAGATGATTGATGCGATCCGCTCCGGCAGCAGCCAGCTGGACAAGATTTATGATGAAGCCGAAAAATGTTCGAAAGAGCTGATTTCGGATTTTCAGAAGCTGATACAGATTATCCGCGAACTGACGAAGGAACATATACGGATTTTTGAATAAACCTTCAGACAGGCATAGCAGCTGAGCGCTGACAGGGAGACGTTATATTTTTGTAAACCTAAATTTTTATTTTATTGTTGCATTTTTTTGGACATAGTGGTATAATGCTAGCTGAACGCTTTGGAATGAACCCTGAAAAAGCTGGATAATAAGCAGATTTTCGCCGGATCTGGATGAAAAATCAATGGATTGTACAGCGGACTCAGGCGTAAGAAAGGAGGATTTACTATGAAAGTAAGATCATCAGTTAAGCCAATTTGTGAAAAATGCAAGATAATCAAGAGAAAAGGAAGCATCCGGGTTATCTGCGAAAATCCGAAACACAAACAGCGTCAGGGCTGATGAAAACCTGCACCAGGCAGGAGCGTCAGTCTGTATATTTTTGCTATTATGGGCGGCTGTCAGCAGAGAATTTGTAACAGGCTCAGACAGGCATCCTGTTACATGTAAAATCTGTAAAAATCGCTATGCGATGGGATTTTATCCTGCTGATTCATAATAAACAGCGGATACTGCTGTATCCGGCATCTTTTATACCGAGGAGGTGCTGGTAAAAAGTGTCATTCCGTTTTACGGATTATGGGACAGGTGCATGCACACATTTCAGGCTGGATTTTCCAGAGCTGCATGGATTTGTTTTCTTATTTTAATTATCACAGATTATACGAATTCAAGAAATTATGGAGGTGCAATACACATGGCACGTATCGCAGGTGTAGATTTACCAAGAGAGAAACGTGTGGAAATCGGTTTGACTTATATTTACGGCATTGGCAGAACAAGCTCGAACCGTATTCTTGCAGAAGCAAAAGTAAATCCGGATACCCGCTGCAGGGATCTGACAGATGAAGAAGTAAAAAGAATCAGCGCAGTCATTGATGAAACACAGACTGTAGAAGGTGATCTGCGCAGAGAGATTGCTCTTAATATTAAGAGATTACAGGAAATCGGATGCTATCGCGGAATCCGTCACAGAAAAGGACTTCCTGTCCGCGGTCAGAAGACAAAGACAAATGCCAGAACAAGAAAAGGTCCTAAGAGAACAGTTGCGAATAAGAAGAAATAATTATCACAGAAAGTAGGTTAGTTTAGAAATGGCTAAGAAAGTTGCAAAAAAAGTAACAAAAAAGCGTATTAAGAAAAACGTTGAACGTGGTCAGGCACATATTCAGTCATCTTTTAACAATACGATTGTTACAATTACAGATACTGAAGGAAATGCCTTATCCTGGGCAAGCGCAGGCGGCCTTGGATTTAGAGGTTCAAAGAAATCTACTCCGTATGCAGCACAGATGGCGGCAGAGACAGCTACAAAAGCTGCTCTTGTACACGGTTTAAAAACAGTTGACGTAATGGTAAAAGGACCAGGATCAGGCAGGGAAGCAGCAATCCGTGCGCTTTCTGCATGCGGCCTGGAAGTTACATCGATCAGAGACGTAACACCGGTTCCTCATAACGGATGCCGTCCGCCAAAACGCAGAAGAGTTTAATTAGGAGGGATAGATTGAAATGGCAGTAAATAGAGTACCTGTACTGAAAAGATGCAGATCGCTTGGTTTAGAGCCGAGCTATCTGGGATATGATAAAAAATCCAGAAGAAGCCCGCAGAGATCCAACAGAAAGATGTCTGAGTATGGCCTGCAGCTTCGTGAAAAACAGAAAGCAAAATTTATTTATGGCGTGCTGGAAAAACCATTCCATAATTACTATGAAAAAGCTGACCGGATGAAAGGCATGACAGGTGAAAACCTGATGACAATGCTGGAATCCAGACTGGACAGCGTTGTTTTCCGCATGGGTTTTGCAAGAACGCGCAGAGAAGCAAGACAGATTGTAGGACATCAGTTTATGCTGGTAAACGGCAAGCCGGTACAGATTCCGTCTTACCGCGTAAAAGCTGGTGATGTGATAGAAGTAAGAGAAAACAAGAAGGGCTTGCAGAGAATGAAAGACATCGTGGAAGTAACAGCCGGAAGACTTGTGCCGGAATGGATGGATGTCAATCTGGATAATCTGCAGGGAACGGTAAAGGAACTGCCTTCCCGTGAGATGATCGATGTGCCAGTAAACGAAATGCTCATCGTCGAGTTATATTCTAAATAATTAATGTAATGCGCACTTGATCCGAAAAGGAGGGACTTGGTAGTGTTCGATTTTGAAAGACCCAATATTGAAATTGCAGAAATTTCCGAAGACAAAAAGTACGGCCGTTTCGTAGTGGAACCTTTGGAAAGGGGCTATGGTACGACGCTCGGTAATTCTCTGAGGCGAATTATGCTGTCTTCCCTTCCGGGGGTAGCCGTAAGTCAGGTGAAAATTGATGGTGTTTTGCATGAATTCAGTTCGATTCCGGGCGTAAAGGAAGACGTATCTGAAATCATTATGAACATTAAGAATCTGGCATTGAAAAATACCAGCAGTACAAACGAGTCTAAAGTTGCTTACATTGAATTTGAAGGTGAAGGTGTAGTCACGGCCGCAGATATTCAGGTTGATTCTGATATCACAGTCTTAAATCCGGAGCTGGAAATTGCTCATTTAAACGGCGGTGCAGATTCCAAGCTGTATATGGAGCTTACGATTACAAAAGGCCGCGGCTATGTCAGCGCAGATAAGAATAAAAATCCAGAACTGCCAATCGGCGTTATTGCCGTAGATTCTATTTATACACCGGTAGAGCGCGTGAATCTGATTGTTGAGAATACACGTGTCGGCCAGATTACAGATTATGATAAACTGACACTGCAGGTGTTTACAAATGGAACATTAGAGCCGGATGAGGCAGTCAGCCTTGCGGCTAAGGTATTAAGTGAGCATTTAAATCTCTTTATCGACCTGTCAGAAAACGCAAAAACTGCAGAAGTTATGGTTGAAAAAGAAGATAATGCGAAGGAAAAAGTCCTAGAGATGAATATTGACGAGCTGGAACTGTCCGTGCGTTCGTACAACTGCCTGAAACGGGCAGGGATCAATACAGTAGAAGAACTGACGAACAGAACACCGGATGATATGATGAAGGTTCGTAATCTGGGACGTAAGTCTTTAGAAGAAGTATTGGCCAAACTAAAAGAGTTAGGTCTTCAGCTGAATCCGGGAGACGAATAAAATCCCATGGAATATTTGATACGGCTGGGATGGTAAGTCCGTAAGAGTGCAGCCCGGTCATTCCTGGAAAAGGTACAGCCAGCCTTGCCAGGCATACAGCAGCCCTGTATGACAAGTGGCGAATTGACATGCAAATATCAGCATCCGGCAGGTAATTCCAAGGAGTGCTGCCGAATGTACCACGAATTTGGAGGAAACATAAAATGGCAATGTATAGAAAATTAGGCAAATCTTCTGCCCAGAGAAAAGCTCTGCTGCGCAACCAGGTAACGCAGTTACTGTATCATGGCAAAATCGTTACAACAGAAGCCAGAGCAAAAGAAATCCGCAAGATTGCAGAAAAACTGATTGCTATGGCTGTCCGTGAAAAAGACAATTTTGAAGAAGTTACAGTAAAAGCAAAAGTGCCTCGTAAAAATGCAGAAGGCAGGAGAGTAAAAGAAGTGGTAGACGGCAAGAGAAAGACTGTCTATGATGAGGTTGATAAAACAATTAAGAAAGACCAGCCGTCACGTCTTCATGCCAGAAGAGAAATGCTGAAAATTCTTTATCCTGTAGTAAGCTCAGAAACAACTAGAAAAGATGGCAAGGTGGTTACTTCGAACAAACGGAAAGATAAAAAGAAAGTAGACCTGCCTGCCAGAATGTTTGATGAAATTGCACCAAAATACGTCGGCCGGAACGGTGGTTATACAAGAATTATTAAAATTGGACCGCGTAGAGGTGATGGTGCAATGCAGGTAATTATTGAATTGGTATAATTTTGTGACAATAAATCATCGGTAGAAAAACTGCTGTAAAAGCGCGTGCAGTCTGCGAGCGCTTTTGCGGCAGTTTTTTTGTGGCAGATATGTGTTACGAAAGAGGGCAGTGCTGTGAGTATCATGGAAGCCATTCCCGCTTCCCGTATCTGCCGTCATCAGTCATCCGCCTGTTCCTTCGACAGTGACAGCGTAAATATAAACTCCGTCCCGACTCCTTCGGTACTAATTACATTTATATTTTCATCATGTGCCTGCACAATTTCCCGCACAATTGACAGCCCCAGCCCGGTCCCGCGCTTATCCTTTCCTCTGGAAACATCGGTTTTATAAAAACGTTCCCATATTTTCTTCAGGCTTTCGCTTGGTATGCCGATGCCGGAATCTTTTACAGATACGAATACCTTGTCATTTTTTTCCGTAGTTTCGATAGTAATCGAAGAGTCAGGGCTGCTGAATTTAATTGCATTGTCGGTCAGGTTGTAAATAACCTGCTGGATTTTTGCCATATCGGCAGTAACATACAGGCTTTTGCCGGAAAGGATCAGCTCTATAGAAATATGCTTTTCACTGCAGATTCCTTCAAAAGTCAGAGCCGTCATGCGTATAATGTAGTTGATATCAAACCTTTTCATATACAGGATGGTTTTTCCGTGCGAGCCGAATTTATTTAGTTCCAGAAGGCTGCTGGTCAGTTTATTCAGGCGCTCGGTTTCAAATAAGATGATATTCAGGTATTTATCCTGCATTTCATAAGGAATCGTGCCGTCTAAAATAGCTTCTACATATCCCTTTATGGAAGTCAGCGGAGAGCGGAAATCATGGGATACATTGGAAACAAATTTGCGCTGGTCGTCTTCTAAAGTGTTTAGTTCGTTTGCCATGTAATCAAAAGCGTCTGCAAGATGCCCGAGCTCATCGTGGGTGTGGATATCGATTTTTTGTGAAAAATCGCCGTCAATATAAGCGTCTGCTACCGAAGTGATTTTACGGATTGGCCGGTAAATCAGCAGGGAGAACATCAGCAGGATAATAAAAGCCAGAAGAAAGACCAGCAGCATAGTAATGTATACAACATTAAGCAGTTCATAACTGTATTCATAGATATCGCGGATCGGTTTATGTATCAGTACATAGCCCCGGACTCTGTAATTGGGAGTAATCGGGGCAAAGACTGTCAGGTAATCTTCTGAAAAGGTATCATAAAAACTGCTGACGGTATAGTATTTATTTCCAAAATCACTGATATCAAAGTCTTCAATCTCAGTTTCGCTGCTGAATGCACTGGAATTGCTGGAATCAATGATCACCCGCCCGGATACATCGGTGACTTTAATCTGCGTATTCATATAGTGGCTGATAATTTCTAAGTGACTGTGCAGCTCCGAAAGTTCCATGCTGCCATTGTAATAACTGGAGGCATAGTGGGAAGCAATTTCGGTACATTCTGCATACAGGGTGCGTGCCTCCGAAGTCTCCACCTGATTCCGCAGGGCATAACTGGACAGAGTGGATACGAGTATAAAACCAAGAATGCCAAAAATCAGATATCCAAGCAAAAATTTAATATAAAGTGTCCGTTTCATAAAGTCCTTTCACAGAGATAGTATCGGCTGCCCGGACGCCGGATGAAGAACCTGTTCCTTCTGATGTTCCGCCAGGCGTCCGGTTAATTCTCTATTTTACCACAAATTTATATCCGATCCCCCACACAGTCGCAATCCCCCACTGGCCCGTATCTTTGATTTTTTCCCGCAGACGCTTTACGTGAACGTCCACAGTACGTGTATCGCCGATATATTCATAGCCCCAGATGTTATCTAACAGCTGTTCCCGCGTAAACACCTGGTTCGGGGAAGAAGCCAGGAAATAGAGCAGTTCCAGTTCCTTAGGAGGCATGTCCAGCAGACAGCCGTTATATTCTACACTGTAATTAGACAGGTTCACTGTAAGGCCGGGGTATTCTACGAGTTTTTGAGCTGGCTGGCTGGCTGCAGGTTTTACAGGCTGGTAACGGCGCAGTACGGCTTTTACTCTTGCGACCATTTCTTTGGAATCAAAGGGTTTCATAATGTAATCATCGGCACCTAGTTCCAGACCCAGCACTTTGTCAAAAATCTCTCCTTTTGCGGAGAGCATGATAATCGGTACATTGCTTTTGGCACGTATTTCACGGCAGACCTGGTAACCGTCAATGCCAGGCAGCATCAGGTCAAGCAGAATCAGGTTCGGCACAAACTGCTGCCAGGCGTCCAGGGCTTCTTCGCCGTCATTTACGATTCTGGTTTCAAAACACTCTTTTGTAAGATACAGGGAAATCAGTTCAGCGATATTTACATCGTCATCCACAATTAATATTTTCTGTTTGCTGACCATAAATCCTCCTCATAAATACTGCATTATTTAAACTCTACAATTGTCACGCCAGAGTCGCCTTCGCCGAATTCTCCAAGATGAAAAGAGTCTACATATTTGATGCGCCGCAGATGTGCATGGACGGCACTGCGCAGTGCGCCGGTTCCTTTGCCGTGTACAACCCGGACTGTGGATAAATGTGACAGATAGGCATCGTCCAGGTATTTATCCAGCTCCATTACTGCTTCGTCTACGGTCTTGCCAATCAGCATAATTTCGGCTGAAATGCTTGAAGCTTTGGACATACGGATTCTTCCGGCACCTGTTTTGGCAGATTTTTTAGCAGATGATGTGTTTTCCTCGATTAATACAAGGTCTTTGATATTAACCTGGGTTCGCAGGATGCCCATCTGTACAAACAGGTCGCCTTTTGCATTCGGCAGAGTGGAAACAGTGCCGCGCTGATTCAGTGACAGCACCCGTACGGAATCGCCGAGACGCAGTTTTTTCGGTACTTTATTGTTAGAAGCCGGCTGCTTTTGGTTTTTAGCTATGCGCGCTTCTGTCTGGCTCATTTTGCTGCGCAGTGCGGCACGTTCCTTTTCCAGGTCGCTGGCAGTCGGATTAGTTGTGCCGAATTTGTTGAAATTGCGGATGCTGGCATCGGCAGTCTCTTTCGCTTCTTTTAAGATAGCGAGCGCCTGTTCATTTGCTTCCTGAATAATTTTGTCGCGGCGGCTGTCCAGCTTTTCCTGTTTGCTTTCTGCCTGGGCGTGCAGCCGTTCCAGTTCCTGTTTGTACTGTTCGATTTCCAGCCGTTCCTTTTCAATCGTGCTGCGGCTGTTTTCCAGGTCGGCAATCAGGTCTTCAAAATTCTGTTCATTGGATGTAATCCGTGTTCTGGCGTCTGCAATGATATCTTCCGGAAGGCCCAGTTTGCCGGAAATGGCAAATGCGTTGCTTTTGCCAGGTATGCCGATTAAGAGGCGGTACGTCGGGCTTAACGTATCTACGTCGAATTCGCAGCAGGCGTTCTGCACACCGTCTGTGGAAAGAGCAAATACTTTCAGTTCGCTGTAATGGGTAGTTGCCATTGTACGCACGCCGCGTTTCAGCAGTTTTGATAAAATAGAAATAGCCAGTGCAGCGCCTTCCGTCGGGTCTGTACCGGAACACAGCTCGTCAAATAGTACCAGTGAATTTGGAGTCACTTTTTTTAAAATCGTGACAATATTTGTCATATGGGAGGAAAATGTACTCAGGCTCTGTTCAATGCTCTGTTCATCTCCGATATCTGCATATACATTTTCAAATATAGCCAGCTGGGAACGGTCTTCGGCTGGAATATGAAGCCCGGCCTGTCCCATCAGAGTCAGCAGTCCGACTGTTTTTAAAGAAACTGTTTTTCCGCCGGTATTCGGGCCTGTGACAACTAACAGCTGAAAATCTTCCCCCAGGGTGACATCAATCGGCACAACGGTCTTTTTGTTTAACAGAGGATGACGCCCTTTGCGGATGCGGATACGTCCCTGTGTATTGAATTCCGGGGCAGTGCCGTTGTGAGCCTGCGCCAGGCATGCTTTGGCAAATATAAAATCAAGTGTTGTCAGCAGTTTATAATTATTTAAAAGCATTTCACTGCAGGCTGCTGTTTCATTGCTCAGGGAAGCGATAATTTTGTCAATTTCTTCCTGTTCTTTTAGAAACAGTTCTTTTAATTCGTTATTCAGGTTTACGACACTGGCAGGTTCGATAAACAGCGTGGAGCCGGAAGCTGACTGGTCGTGGATCATGCCGGAGACCTGGTTTTTGTATTCAGCTCTGACCGGGAGACAGTAACGGCCGTTGCGCATGGTAATGACAGCATCCTGAAGATATGTTCTGGTGGTAGAATTATTCAGGATATTTGTCATCTGGGTATGGATTTTTCCATTCATGCCCTGAATGCCGCGGCGTATGGATTTGAGCTGGCTGCTCGCATCGTCTGCGATTTCGTCTTCGGAAATAATGCAGCGGCGTATTTCATCCGACAGCGGAGTCAGGGGCTCTATTGCCTGAAACATAGCGTCAAGCGTATCGGCGGAAATATGATCACGTTCGTTTCTGCCGTAATTTTTGACCCGTTTGGCAGTGTCCAGAAGAGAGGCGATATGCAGCAGCTCTTCGATGCTTAAAACACCGCCGATTTCCAGACGTTTTAAAGAAAGGCCGATTTTGTGTATGCCGCTGAAAGAGAGGCTTCCTTTGCGGTAAATACGGGAAAGGGCCGCGGAGGTTTCAGCCTGGGCCTGTTCGATACTGGCCTGGTCTGTGACAGGTTTTAAATGCAGACAATGCTCTTTCGCCCAGTCAGAAGAAGCGTAGCCGGCCAGCTGTTCTGTGATTTTATTATATTCTAATGTATAGAGTACTTTTTTATTCATAGGACATCCTTTCTGATATAATGCGTTATGCCTATTTTAACCTATAATCAGGTATGTGGAAAGTGATATTAAGAAGAAAAATAAAATTTTAGTCTTAACCTGCTCCGGTTTTTTGTATGATACTGCTTGAGAAAGCACACAATAAGCTGTAAAATAGAAAAAAAGTTTCAGGAGAGGAAAATGTGCGGCAGATATTATATAGATGACAGTACAGCGTCAGAAATAGAAAAGCTGATTCAGCAGACAGATAAAAAATTAAGGCAGGATTCTATGGAGGCTGTCAGAAGAATCACAGAAAAAGACATCTATCCTGCGCAGAGGGCCCCTGTTCTGGCAGGAAAAGACAAATCTCTGTGCTGTGTATGGCAAAAATGGGGATACCCGGGATTTCAGGAAAAACAGGTGGTTTTTAACGCCAGATGCGAATCCGTCATAGAAAAGACGATGTTTCGGGACAGTATCCGCCATAACCGCATGGTGATCCCTGCCGCGTGGTTCTATGAATGGAACCGCAGGAAAGAAAAGAACACCTTTTACAGGAAGGACAGCAGGGTTTTGTATATGGCAGGATGCTGCAGACGCTATGAGGACGGGATACACTTTGTGATTCTGACCACGGGGGCGAATGCTTCCATGGAGCCTGTTCATGACCGGATGCCGCTGATTCTTGAGCAGAAAGAGATTAGTCCGTGGATACTGGATGATGAAAAAGCGCAAAACATGCTCTGTAAGACACCCTGCCTTCTGGAGCGCAGATCTGATTATGAACAGCTGACACTGTTTTAGAGCGGTTTTATTTTTCAGGAAGGGATCAGGACATCCCTTGTTTTGATAAAATAAAAACGGATATGGTTTGAATACAGAGCAGTCTGTGCTCCGATTTCCAGCATTCTCCGGTTCAGTCTGTGGTACATTGTGCCGGATTCCCATAAAATGCCGTTCAGATATTCCCGTTCTCTTGCAGTAAGCATGGAGAGAGCCTGAGCATCTGTACCGGCTGGATATAAAACATAAGAATTTTCTTCACCGTTCAGGCTGAGATACTGTGCAAGGAGCGAAAAAAGTCTCTCTGGAGAAGTACGGTGCAGGCAGACCGGATGAAAACATGCATGCGCAACGGGCAGTTCTTCCAAAAGAATACCGCTTTCTTTTAAATGTCTTGTTACTGTATGCTGGATTTTATGAAAAGGTGTGGGGTATGCCAGCTGTTCCGAAATCTGAGCGGCTGTGTAACCGCTGTCTGTGAGGTGGCGGATGGCCCGTCCGCTGGCTGCATCATATACAAAGTCTGACAGGGCATCTTTAAAATATCTGCCGGGTTTTTCATTCTCTTTCATTGGACATGGTTTTCGTATTTGGAAAAATTAAACTGTCTGGTCAGACTGCCAGGTGATTCTGCGTCTGACTGGATAAAATTAAAACGGGACTGCCGCAGGCTGCGGCCAGTCCTGTGTATTTTTCTGCCATACAGCTCCGGCCTGGAGCGTATATTTTTGAAATACGCTTCAGACTGGCACAATCTGTCAGGAAGCTGTATGCGTTTTATCAGCCTTCTGCTTTCAATATAACCCGTCCAATCAGTTCATCTAATACAATGGACTGCGAAGACAGTTCCTGGCTGGTAGCAGAAGCTTCCTGGGCAGTTGCTGCGTTGCTCTGTATCACTTCAGAGATTTTATTTACACCGATTTCTGCCTGCCGCATTGCTTCTGCCTGGTCTTCAACCATGATTTTCAGGTTTCTGGAAAAATCGGCAATCTGTTTAATGCCGTCCATGACGGACTGAATAGAGCCGGTAGCACGTTCTACTGCCTGATTTCCCTGTTCCACTTCATGGATTGAGCCTTCTATGAGTTTTCTGGTATCTACGGCTGCTTTTGCGCTCTGGTCTGCGAGTTCGCGGATCTGGGCAGCCACGACTGCAAATCCCCGTCCGGATTCGCCGGCCCTTGCTGCTTCAATAGAAGCGTTCAGGGATAACAGGTTAGTCTGGGATGCAATGGATTCGATTTCGGAAATAATATCTCCGATCCGGGTAGAAGCTTCATTAATCCGTTCCATTGCGCTCATAAGCGTACTCATTTCTTCACGGCTGTTATCTGCTTCGTTTGCGTAATGCTGTGCCTGTCTGTATGATTCATCAGCGTTCTGGGCGCTTTTCTGCATGGTTTCCGTAATATCACTGATTGTGGCGTGCAGCTGCTGGACAGCGCCGGCCTGTTCTGTAGCGCCTTCAGCGAGACACTGAGATGCGGCTGCAACGTCGTTTGAGCCGGAATTTACCTGGCTGGACGTTTCTCCGATCGAAGTTAATGTTTCGATCATCTGGTCTTTCATGCCATGTACGGATTCGTACATCTTTAGGAAATCTTTCGTATATTTTTCTGATATCGAGGATGAAACGGTATAATTTCCGCCAGCCATTTCTCCCAGCACATTTTCGATATCTATAATAATGGCACTCAGGTTATCTGCCATATGTATAACATGGTTTCCCATTTCTTCTACTTCGTCGCCGGTTGCTGTCTCTGGAAACGGAGCAGTTAAATCGCCTGTGGCAAATGTCTCAATGCGTTCTCCCAGCTTTCGCAGCGGTTCTGCAATGCCTTTTGAAATTTTATGCCCGATTTTCATAGAAATAAATAAAGCTGCAGCTATTACACCGGCGATTGCGGCTGTAAGTACCAGGGTTATGATGCCAAGTCTTTTTGACAGGCTGTTTCCTTCTTTTACTTTTACATCCAGAAGAGACTGAAGATTACTGTAAATAGTATTGTAGGAAGGCGCTAGTTCATTGAGTGCCAGTTCCTGAGCCTGCCTGCATAACTCTCTGTCTGTCGTTGCACCCAGTTCCATAATTTTTGTATCCAGCGCCCAGTATGCATCTAACTCATCTATAATAATATTGTATGTTTCATTACCGCTTTTAGATACGATTGTATTTTTTACGTTTGCCAGGTATTTTTCAAATAAAGCTTTTGATTCGTCATGCTGCTTAACGACAGTATCAATAGCTTCCTGTTCGTCATATCCGATAGCTGCCCGGAGTGATGATCTGATGTCTGCAAATTCAAACATAGCTTTACCAATATCTCCCTGGGCAAATCCAAAATATTCCAGTGCATAGGAATAACGGCTGGTCATGGCGATAATCGCAATCAGAGCAATAACTGCAGCAGCTGCTGCAATGGATGATACAGTAAAAAAAGCCTTTGTCAGCTTTTTTTCAATTGTTACCTTTTTAAACATGATCTGTGTTCTCCTCCTGTATAAATTTTTCATGTTTGAGTGCGCTGGGGCTGAAGCATGTTTTAAAAATCATTTTCGCCAGCTGTATTCTCCGATTTGTGTGAAATTGCTGCCAGATTCAGGCTATATAACCCGCTAGGCGTCCTTCATCTGGAGCACATCTTGCGCAGATTGTGACATACATCTGACAGACTGCATTTTAAGACACGCTCTGATAGTCTGTAAATATATATTAGGAATGTTTATATCTAAATTATCAATCCCCTTTCATAGAATCTGCTAATGTGCCGTAACAGTACAGGGTTTTGCAAGATCGGAACTGCCTGATGCTGGGCTGCAGAGTCTTTATCAAGGTGAAATCTGGCCGGATGCAGATCAGGCGCTTTGCCGGCTGCATTCTGGCCGGATTCTGTTACAATTCTGCCGGATGCTGAACTATAACGAATTGTTTAGGTTTCGTTTCAGACTGTGTTCTGGATGAAGTTAGTTTAACCAGAATACAGAACATACATAATCATAGTTTAGCATAAAATATCGCAATTGAAAAGTCATTATGTTACAATATACACTTAAACTTTTCATTATTTTTGTGCAATATATATAAATAATTGAAAATAATGACATTTTTTTCTAATCAGGAATGATGTGTGGAAGAAAATGAACAGTTTCATAAAACAGCGTTTAAATTAAAAAATGGATAAACAGTATAAAACAGTTGACAACAGTTAAATGCTGTTATATACTGTTTGTAACGAAGGAGGAGGAAATTCAGTTGAATGTAATTATAAATAATTCTTCTATGCAGCCGATTTATGAACAGATTGTTTCTCAGGTAAAGGCACAGATTATGAATGGAGAATTAATAGAAGAAACCATGCTCCCGTCAGTCCGGTCTTTAGCTAAAGAGTTAAAAGTAAGTGCACTGACGGTAAAAAAGGCATACGATGCACTGGAAGAGGAAGGATTTATCATCACTGTGCATGGAAAGGGCAGTTTTGTAACACTTGCAAACCAGGGGCTGATGCTGGAGGAAAAAAAGAAAGAAGTAGAAGCTGATTTGGAAATGGCTATCCGCAAAGGCAGAAGCTGCGGCATGAGTGACCAGGAGATTGCAGAGTTATTTCAGATTGTGCTGGAGGATTAAAAAATGGTAAGATTAGGTAAAGTGAAAAAACATTATGAAGGATTTGAGCTGGACTGCTCCATCGAAGTAAAGTCCGGCTGCGTAACAGGACTGATTGGGATGAACGGTGCTGGAAAGAGCACTGTGTTTAAAATACTGCTTGGCCTGGTAAAATATGAAGAAGGCACGGCGGAAGTGTTCGGAAAACAGCCGGAGAAGCTGGAAGACAAAGACAGGGAAAAAATCGGAGCAGTACTGGCAGATTCAGGATTCAGCGGTTATCTGACTATCCGCGATCTGATACCTGTGCTGGCCGGAATGTATTCTGGATTTAACAAAAAATACTTTCTGGAACAATGCAGATCGTTCGGCCTTCCTTTAAATAAGCTGATTAAAGAATTTTCAACCGGAATGAAACGCAAACTCCAGGTAATAGCAGCAATTTCCCATGAGGCAGATCTGCTGATTCTGGATGAACCGACATCCGGAATGGATGTACTGGCGCGTGATGAAATATTAGGAACACTTCGGGAATATATGGAAACAAACAGCCGGTCTGTTTTAATCAGTTCCCATATATCCAGCGATCTGGAAGGCTTTTGCGATGATGTTTATATGATTCATGAAGGAAAAATAATTCTGCATGAAGAAACAGATGTGCTTTTGGACAGATATGCGATTCTTAAGATGACGCATGAGCAGTATGCAAAACTGGATAAAAAATATATCAGGTGCTGCAAAAAAGAATCATTCGGCATCAGCTGTCTGACAGACCAGAAACGCTTTTATATGGAAAATTATCCGCAGATTACAATAGAAAAAGGCAGTATTGACGAATTAATGATGATCATGGTGAAAGGAGATGCCATATGAGAGGATTAATAATCAAAGACCTGAAGCTGCTCAAAAGCCAGAGAATGTTTTTAATTGTAGTGGCAGCGGGCAGTATACTATTCTTAATAAACGGGAGTGACCCGGGGTTTGTATTTTCTTATGTGTCGGCGATGTTTTCGCTGCTTGTAATAACTACGATTAGCTTTGATGAAGAGAATAACGGGATGAGTTTCATCATGACACTGCCAGTCAGCCGGAAAAAATATGTACTGGAAAAGTATGTGTTTGGCGTACTGCTGCAGCTGGTGATATTCGTATGCGGTACAGCGGTATTTACGGTTATAATGGCAGTAAAACAGACCGGTTCTGAAACACTATTATGGACAGAGCTGCTGGCACAGCTTATGATGGTATCAGCAGTCGTACAGTCCGTTACCATACCGGTACAGCTGAAATTTGGCGCATCAAAAAGCCGTCTGGCGCTTATGCTGGTATTCTTATGTTTTGCAGCAGCCGTATATGGAACAGAAAAGATCGGGACTGTGCTGGGCATAGACTTGGAAGATATCTGGTACAGGCTGCAGATGATAAAGCCGCAGACAGTTATGGCAGGTATTTTTATACTGGCAGCTGTTATGCTGGGGATTTCTTGTGCTGTGTCAGTGAGAGTGATGAAACAGAAACAGTTTTAATGGAGCGGGGCTGTATAGACTGACCGGACGCCAGGCGGAGAAACTTTTTCCTTTTTCTGTTCCGCCTGGCTGGTACTGGATGAATTTTATGTTACCTGTCCGGCAGCAGTTTGCTGGAGTGCGCCGAAGCCTGTCAGCCAAAGTTTCATTTGACACAGACAGCCGGATGGAGCATCTGTTCCTTCTGATGTGACTCCGGAGAAAAGCTGGAAGTTCTTAGTATTCTGCCCGAAACACAGGATTTGGGGCACACTGACTGTCTCGCACCTGCCAGCGCCACTGCATAAAGCCTGACAAAAACGCCAGGGCATCAGGTGCCGGTCCGTCCGCTGCCGCTGTCTGGAAGCAGAATACTTAGAACTTCCTGCTTTTTGCAGGCGGAACATCAGAAGGAACAGATGCTCCATCCGGCGTCCGGGCAGCCAGTACATTCCGGCAGGCAAAGATATTCAGATGTTCATGCCAGTCCCAGCAGCATTCCGGCCTGATACACCACAAAAGTCACTATCCAGGCCACTGCAAGCTGAAATACCGTCACAAACGCTGTCCAGCTCCAGCTGCCCGATTCTTTCTGAATAGCTGCCAGCGCCGCGGCACATGGCACATACAGCAGGCAGAATACCATCAGGCAGAATGCATTCAGCGGGCCGAATCCGATTCCCTGCAGCACGTCTGCAAACTTAGCCATACCGGAAGCAGAGTTCGCATTTACAATCCCGAATAAGACAGCGCAGCTTGACACAACCACTTCTTTTGCCGAAATTCCGGCAATCAGTGCGACCGCAATCTGCCAGAATCCAAGCCCGGCAGGTGCAAATACCGGAACGAGCAGTCTGCCGATGATCGCTCCGAACCCGTCCGACATATCGGCAGAATATCCATGAGGGCCGAAATTAAGCAGTGCCCAGATGATGAGCGTGGCAAGGAAAATCGTGGTACCTGCTTTACCAAGATAATCTTTTACTTTATCCCATACATAAACCCAGACTGTCCGTGCATCCGGCATCTTGTATTCCGGCAGTTCAATCAGCAGATAATTGTCGCTTTTCTGCCGGTCCAGAAGATGCAGAACGAGCGATACAAGGATTGCGACGGCAATACCGATTAAATACATAGAATAGGCAGCCAGCATAGCCCGCTTCCCAAAAAACATTTCGGCAAACAGGATATAAATAGTCAGCCTTGCATTACAGCTCATAAAAGGCGTTACAAGCATGACTTTGAAACGGTCACGCCTGCTTTCGAGTGCACGGGAAGCCATAATGGCAGGAACCGTACAGCCGAAGCCGAGCAGCATAGGGATAAACGCTTTGCCGGAAAGTCCCAGGCGGCTCATCAGCCCTTCCATGATATAGGCGACGCGTGCCATATATCCGCTGTCTTCCAGAAAAGCAAGGGCCAGAAACAGAATGAATATATTAGGCAGAAAAGTAATGATAGTACCAACACCGCCAATCACTCCTTCTACAACAAGAGACTGTACAATCTGATGAGTATGCATTGCGTCCATACCCTGAACAATCAGTCCGGAGAGCCAGTCAATGGCAGTTTCAAAATATCCTTTAATCCAGTCCCCGACTGCAAATGTCAGAAAAAATACCACAGCCATAATGCCAAGGAAAATCGGAATGCCCCAGACAGGATGTGTCAGTACCTGGTCCGTACGTTCGGTAAACTGATCCTGGCGCTGTTTATGTAACAGTACTTCGCGAACGATTTCTTCAATAAAATCATATTTTTCATTAATAATCTGGGATTCGTAATTCTGCTCTAACAGTTCCGTAAGCGGAACCGGATATTTTTCGGATACTTCTTTGTCATGCTCTAACAGTTTGATCGCATGCCAGCGGTAATTCGTAAGATCCGGATATTTTTGCTGCAGCGCTGAAATAACCTGGTCAATACGGTCTTCCGTTTCATCAGAATAAACCATGGCATATTCTGAGTGATGATCGTGCACATGATGTGCAGTGTTTTTATGGTGATGAATCAGGCTGTCCGTGTCTGCCTGGCCTTTATGATGCGCAGCTGCATGAAGCAGTGAGTCAAGGCCGCTTCGCTTTCTGGCAGATACCGGGATAACCGGAATGCCGAGCATTTCCGGCAGACGGTGCAGGTCGATTTCCATGCCCCGCTTTTCTACAATGTCCATCATGTTCAGCGCCAAAACGACCGGCTTGCCTAATTCTAACAGCTGCAGTGTCAGGTAAAGGCTCCGTTCGAGGGAAGAAGCGTCTGCAACGTTAATGACGACATCTACTTCACCGCTTAAGATAAACTGTCTGGAAACAGTCTCCTCCATTGTATAGGATGTCAGGCTGTAAGTACCCGGCAGGTCTACAAGGCGGATATTCAGGTCATGGTCGCGGATTGCGCTTTCTACTTTTTCTACTGTGACGCCAGGCCAGTTGGCAACTTTTAAATTTGCTCCCGTATAGGCATTAAACAGCGTTGTTTTGCCGCAGTTTGGATTGCCGATAAACCCGATTGTTAAATTTTCCTTCATGATGTTTCCCTCACTTTGCGCACTGTAATATTTTTCGTCATGTTATAACCCAATGCAAAACGGGCACCGCGCAGCTTGATAATCATGATACCGCGTCCTTTGCGGTTCAGCACCGATATTACGGACTCTTTTGTCATGCCCAGAGCTTCCAGCCGGCGTTCCATCTGAAATGGGAGATTTAGTTTCTCTACAATACAGCTCTGGCCTTTCGGGATATCTTTTAGTAACATGGATTATGCCTCCTACTGATGTTCTCTGGCTGATATGTTTAAGGCTTGTGCCTGAGATATTTTCACAGGTCTGGCTGATGCTTTATCCTGCCCATTTATTATAATAGAAAATATGCTGTATGACAACAGATAAATCCCTTCTTGAGTTTCTGCAGATTTATCCATACTCTCCTGATTTTATCAGCATCATTATTTTGCACTTGTGAGAGTACGAATATAGACTGCCGGATTTTATTTTTAGAAGTATAAAATATAAAAAATATGATATATAACAGTTAGAATTCCTGTTTGTTAATTTAATTTCATGATGTATAATAGCAGATAAATAAAGAAGAAACAGGAACACAGCAGAAAAAATATAACACGATAACAGCAGCATGATGCAGTCAGCATCAGACAGGAGGAGCCTGGAATGAATATTGAGAAACTTTGCAGCGGAATCCGGCTGCAGCAGGAAATAAAGACAGAAATACTCCGTTATAGCCAGACAGAGGATTTTCAAAAAATACTTCCGATAGCAGGCGGTCTTAAAAACATGGAAACTGAAGCCGGAGCAAGAAGCGCGCTCCGCCAGCTGCCTGGACAGGATAAAAAACAAATTAAAATGCTCACATGCATGCTGGCATGTGCAGCTGATTTATACAGCTGGTATGAACAAAAAGGGATTTCAGATACCATATACTGGGATACCATGGGCTGTTTTACAAGATTTATAGAAGAATGCAGGGAAAGGACCGGGGAATATGCGTTTGACAGGGAATGGTGGACAGCCAGGCAGGTTAGCGGAAGACTATTCAGGATTGGAGAGCTGGAATATGAACGTAAGCATATAAAAGCCGGGCAGAACAGCCTGCAGTTATCTCAAAGCGGGGCATGCGGGAATAAGCGGAAGCAGACAAAGGACAGACCGGTTATCAGCGTGCATATCCCGTCTGATGCAGTTTTTGATCCGGTATCATGTGATAAATCTATAGACAGATCCAGACAATTTTTTGCAGAATATTTTCCGGAATGGAAAAAGGCAGATTATATATGCAATTCATGGCTGCTTTCGCCGGAACTGAAAAAACTTCTGCCAGAGGGATCTCATATTCTGGATTTTCAGAGCAGATTTCAGATACAGAAAACGGATGATTCAGACAGAGAATTTATCCGCTGGGTGTTTCAGACAGAAAGCAGCAGTATTTCGGATTTCCCGGAAAACAGTACTTTGCAGAAAAATATAAAGAGACATTTATTAAACGGCGGAACGATTGGAAGCGGGTACGGAGTGCTGGGGAGATGACAGGTACGCAGTCATATATTCAGCCGGAAAGGACACACAGAGGATACAGCAGTGATTTATGATATTTCAGGGAGGACAGTATGACATATCATATTTTATTAGTTGAAGACGATCCGCAAATCCGCGAAATTATTACCGATTATCTGGCTGCACAGAAAAATGACTTTCAGATACATTGTGCGAGTGACGGTGAAAAGGGCCTGGAAAAGGTGATAGAACAGCATTATGACCTTGCGCTGCTGGACATTATGCTGCCTTTGGTAAATGGATTTGAGCTGTGCAGGGAGCTGCGCAGAGTCAGTGAAGCGCCGATTATTTTCATTACTGCAAGAGGCAGGGAAGAGGACAAACTGCGGGGCTATCATCTGGGCTGTGACGACTATCTGGTGAAACCATTTTCGCTGCCGCTGCTGCATGCTAAAATGCTGGCGCTGCTAAACCGTTCGAAAGGAATGGTCCGCAATCCGGTTCTTGCTGCAGGCAGGATTATGCTGGAGCCGGAGCGCTGCCGGGTGACAGCAGCTGAAAAAGAGCTGGAGCTTTCTTTTAAAGAATATGAGCTGCTTAAATATCTGATGGAGCACAAAGGAAAGATATGCACAAGAGAAGAACTTTTGGTGAATATCTGGGGATATGACTTTGAAGGAAGCGACCGGGTAGTGGATAACCATGTAAAAAAACTGAGAAGGAAACTTGGCGTACATGGCAGGCAGATTCGGACGCATATTAAAAAAGGATACCAGATGAAGGAGGATGAAAATGAAAAGTGATAAGCAGGTGTTTTTACGGATATGGCTAAAGGCAGGGATTCCGGTGCTTGTGCTAACAGCAGCTGTTATGGCGCTGTTTCTGCATATGTTTTTAGTAGCAATGGAAGTATTAGACATCCAGAGGGTGGAGCTGAACGGTTCCCAGCTGGCTCTGGTCCTGGAAGGAAAGGATTTGACAGATCAGGAAGAGCTGCGAAAGACACTGGATTTAGAGTCTTTTCATATGGCAGCAGTTTTATTTGATGAATATGGCAGAGAAATAGCCAGATCAGACACAGACAGCTATGAGGGACACCGGTTTCCGCGGTCCTATTATCAGAACATGCTGGACACAGTCTGTGAGCTGCAGGCAGGAAAGCAGCAGGAACAAAGAGTGATCCATGTCTTTGGCTGTAATTACGAATATGGGAAGAAACAGCTCAAGGCCGGGGGAAGAAACTATGTGATTCATTATGCGGGCGTAAGTGCGCCATGGCTGTTATATGCAGGCGGAATCGTCGCTGCCGGAATGCTGGTTTTTGCAGCGGTGACTGCTCTGACCGTGTTCATTGCATGGAGCTGTTACCGGATTTACCAGAAGCAGAAAGCTCTGGAAGCAGCACACTGTAAGGCGGTAAATGATCTGGCACACAGCCTGAAAACGCCGATGATGATTATTTCCGGCTATTCCGAAAATTTTCTGGAGCAGGTCCAGATGCACAAGAGCAGATATTATGCGCAGGAGATTGTGGAGAATATTAAGAAGATGAACGGGATTGTAGAACAGATGCTTGATTTTGCAAAGCCAGGGGATGAAGGATGAAAAGAAAAATGAAATGAAGAATAAAATAGGAGTAAAGGATGAGTGACAAATAGACGCTGTTATTGAGGAGAATTCTGGCATGGCTGTTAAAAAAGAATTTAATATTACAGGCCTGTGTATTCCAAGGCTGCATTATATGGCAGATACAAGCGGAAAGATAAGCCTGATTATAAAAAATATATAGAACGCAATACATACTTTACAATTAATTGTGCGAGACAGTATGGTAAAACAACGACATTAGAGCTTTTGTATCATCGTCTGAAAGATGATTATATTGTATTAGACCTTAGTTTTGAGGCCTCTGATGACTGCTTTATGTCTATATTTTCTCTGGCACAGGGCTTTTTCAATAAAATAGCAGAGGCTCTGCGGTCTGACAATGCTGCGGATTCACTGCTTGAAATCTGGACAGAACCTGTTTCTGAGACGCTGCCTATGGATGATTTAAACAGAAGAATAACTGAATTCTGCCGAAGAAGCGACAGGGAAATTATTCTTATGGCAGATGAAGCGGATAAAGCTGCAGACAGCCAGTTATTTTTGCTGCTGCCTGAACTGCAGCCAGGCATTTTAGAATCTGCGAATTTTCAGTTGAGAATAGCCGCATTGTGTATTATAATGCTTTATATTGCGGTTTGTAAAAAGCAGAAAGAGGAATGTCATGGGTAAGAATCAATTTACATGTTTGGATTTATTTTCCGGGGCTGGCGGGCTGTCGAGAGGGTTTTATGATGCGGGCTATCAGGTAGTGCTGGGCGTAGACTATGATGAAGCGGCATTGAAAACCTTTCGGGAAAACCACGGCCAGGCAGAAGCCATGCAGTTAGATTTATTTCATCATGAAAATATAGATATTATTGTCGATTATCTGAAAAAGAATAAGATAAAGCTGGATGTTCTGGCGGGAGGGCCTCCCTGCCAGGGCTTTTCCATTGCCGGACCCAGAGATATGAACGACAGGAGAAATACGCTGTATCTGGCTATGGTAAAACTGGCTGACAGGGTAAAACCCCAGGCGGTTGTTCTGGAAAATGTACCAGGCCTGCTGCTTACGAATCATGGCATCGGTGCAGAAAGGATTAAAGAGGATTTCAGAAAAATCGGATATAACATGGTACCGAAACTGCTGTATGCGCCGGACTATGGAGTTCCGCAGATCCGCAAACGTGTTTTTTTTGTGGGTCTTAGAGATACGGAGACAGAGTTTTCTTTTCCTGAGGCGGATACGCTGCCAGAAAAGTATGTGACCTGTGAAGATGCGATCAGTGACCTGCCTTCTCTGCAGACAGACCAGGGGGATATCATTTATGGAGAAGAAGAGCAGGATTACATCACACGGCCGTTAACTGACTATCAGAAAAAAATGCGGAAACATTCGCAGAAAGTATATAATCATATTGGCAGTATTCCAATCGAAAAAACAAAAAAAATGATTGCCCTTGTCCCGGAGGGTAAAAATTACAAAGCGCTGCCGCAGCAGTACCAGGGATTATATAAATATCATGAAGCGCTGACAAGGTATCACAGTAAAAGGCCGTCTCTGACGATTAATACAGGCCACAGGTCCCATTTTCATTACAAATATAACAGGATTCCAACCGTGCGGGAAAGTGCAAGACTGCAGAGTTTTCCGGATGATTTTATTTTTTATGGAAATAAATCCCAGCAGTACAAGCAGGTGGGAAACGCGGTGCCGCCGATGCTGGGGGAGGCGCTGGCAGCCAGGCTGAAAGGGTATCTGGTGCAAAACAAAGAAGAGGGATTATGAAGTGCCGCAGCTTTGGTGAGAAACAAAGAATAGCTGCTGTAAAGTGCCGCAGCTTTGGTGAGAAACAAAGAATAGCTGCTATAAAGTGCCGCGGTTTTGGTGAGAAACAAAGAATAGCTGCTATAAAGTGCCGGGAAGTCTGGCGTGAAACAAAAAAGAGGTATGATAAAGGGCTGGTAAGATGTGCAGGAAATATAAACTGATAGATTTGTTTGCCGGGTGCGGAGGACTGACAGAAGGCTTTCTGCAGACAGGAAAATATAAAGAGGCTGCAGCTGTAGAATGGCTGGCACCCCAGGTTCGTACGCTCCGCCACCGGCTGAAATCTAAGTGGAAGGAAGACGATGCAGAGGAACGTGTCATGCGGTTTGATATCCAGAGGGAAGAGGAGCTTTTCAAAGGATGGAAAGATACAGAATTCGGAGAAGGCAGGGGACTGGATTATTTTATTCAAAAGGAAAACGGCATCGACCTGATTATCGGCGGTCCGCCCTGCCAGGCATATTCCGTGGCCGGGCGGGTGAGGGATGAAAACGGCATGAAAGATGATTACCGAAATTATCTTTTTGAACATTATCTGTATGCTGTAAACAGATGCCGGCCAAAGCTGTTTGTATTTGAAAATGTGCCGGGTATTTTAAGCGCGGCCCCGGCAGGTATTCCGATTACGCAGCTGATAAAAAAAGGATTTGAAAGTATCGGTTATACAGTGACTCCGGATTTAAGGAATGCGGTAGTCAATGCCAGTGACTACGGGGTGCCGCAAAACCGAAACCGCGTTGTGATCGTGGGCATAGACAGGCAGATTTTTACAAATCCAGAGCAGATGCTGAAACAATTTTATGAAAAGCTGCTGCCGCAGTACCAGTGCGAAAAGAAAAAAACAGTGGAACAGGCGATTGGAGACCTGCCGAAGTGCATGCCTCTGTTTGACGAGGAACATCATAAAAAGAAAATTTCTCATACGACGCCGGAATGCAGCATTACTTGGCATATTCCAAGATACAGCAACCTGCGTGACATGGATACGTTCCGGATACTGGAAGAGGATGTGGCATCCGGGGCCAGGGTATATGACAGTAAAAAAATCAGCGAACTGTATGAAAAAAAGATTGGTTCAAAGTCTCCGATCCACCGTTATCATGTCCTTGAACCAAACGAGCCGAGCACAACCATCATTGCCCATTTATATAAAGACGGCAACCGGTTTATCCATTATGATCCGGCACAGCAGCGGACGATTACGGTACGGGAAGCTGCCAGGCTCCAGTCTTTCCCGGATGATTTTGAATTTATCGGAAGCAGGGGAAATGCATATCAGATGATAGGAAATGCAGTTCCGCCGCAGCTGGCGAATGCAATTGCAAAAGCAGTATATGAGCTGTTAGAGGAGGCATAAGTGTGTTTCATTATTTGTTTACAAACGATTTAAGAATACGCAATCTGGAAGAGGCTCTGCGTGAAGCCGGGACATGTTTTGCCGAAAACCGCGTGCCCAGTGCAGAGGAAGATAAAAATGTGAATAACAATATGAAAACACTGGGCTTTTATTTCAATTTGACAAAAAACAGCCAGTGTGCAAGAGAATGCGCGAAGGGCAATGTCAGGCGGGCAGTACTGAACTTTATAAAAAAGTTCCAGTTTCCAAATCCAAGGACAAAAGAATCTTTCGCCCTGGCAGTGGAAGACGGCATTACGATTGCGCCGATGCGGGTCATTCTCCAGGTGCTGTATCTGCTGCATATGACAAGCGCTTCCCATGAAGCTTATCTGACAATGGATGAAATAGCAGAGTTTATTTTCTGCAGTGAAGCCGCAGCTAAAAGAAAACAGCCAGATCTGTCTGCGATTATGAAAAATATCAGAGATTCCCGTAGAAACGGAAACAGGGCCAGTTTTTTGTCAGATGACGACAATGAAATGAAACAGAAAGGCTGCTTCTGGCATCAGTGTAAAAGGCAGCTGCGTGAAATGGTAAAAGTGCTCTGCTGGTCGGGATGTGTGCAGGAAACAAAAAAAGGCATTATCGAAATTTATCATGAAGGACTGACAAGAGACAATAAGGCAGATTTGTTTGAAATCCTTACCTATACGAAGATGTGGACTCCGCAGAACTGTCTGGATTTTCATGAATATAAACGGGCGTATCAGCAGTATATGGACATAAGGCTGGCAGATACCGGCGGATTATCCGGCAGCGGAAACAGCGGCGGCGTTCCGCTGTATGGAAATGAGGGCGGCCAGCTTTCGTTTCAAATGCCGGACCAGTACATAAGCCAGCCGGGCCAGCAAGAGCAGAGCCAGGGGGTTCAGCATCCGGATCAGGTCATCAGCCAGACCGTGTATCAGACAGCAGGCCGGACTAGTGATGTTCCGGGTGTACAGCATCCGGAACAGAGCGCAGATATGGCATCTCCAGGGACATTTAAGGGAATCTTCCGGCAGAAAAAAGAGATTGTGTACCACACAAAACTGCAGTCTGGATTTGACCGCAACAGGATTGTATTCGGCGCTCCGGGAACAGGAAAAAGCTATCTGCTGAATGAAGATGCAAAAGCACTGCTTAAGAATACGTCCGGGAGTTTTGAGCGGGTAACATTTCATCCTGACTATTCCTATGCACAGTTTGCAGGGACTTATAAGCCGGTGTCTGATGCAGAGACTATTTCTTATCAGTTTGTGCCAGGGCCTTTTATGCGCGTCTATGCGGATGCGCTGGCCAGCGGGAGCACGGGAAATCCGCAGCCGCATATTCTTTTGGTCGAAGAAATTAACAGAGCCAGGGTAGCGGCTGTATTTGGCGATATTTTCCAGCTGCTTGACCGTGATGCGGATGGGGTGAGCGAATACCGCATCCAGGCATCGGAAGATATCCGCAGATATCTGGCAGAAAAACTGGGCGGTCTGCCGGATGATCATCAGTATCTGCGGCTTCCGGATAATCTGTTTATCTGGGCCACCATGAACAGTGCAGACCAGGGCGTCTATCCGATGGATACAGCATTTAAACGCAGATGGGATTTCCAGTATATCGGCATAGACGAATCTGCTGAAAAGGTAAAAAATTATGAAATTCCTCTTGGGATGGGGAAACACCGCAGATACGTGAACTGGAATGAGCTGCGCAGTGAAATTAACCGTATTCTGGCCCGGGAATGCAGAGTGAATGAAGACAAGCTGCTTGGCCCGTTCTTTCTTTCAAAAACAATGTTAGACAGGGCAATGGCAGACGAAGATAAATTTGTCAGCGCATTCGAGAGCAAGGTGCTGATGTATCTGTTTGAAGATGTTATGAAAATGCGCCCGGCAAATATTTTCAAAGGACACAGAGGACAGATGATATTTTCAGAAATCTGCAGAGCGTTTGAAGAAACGGGAGAAGAAATCTTCGGACTGCACGGGCTGTCATATGACAGTCATTCAGACGGGACTGCAGGCTGGCAGCCGGAGGAATCGGCAGAGCAGCGGTAATGCCGGTATATATCCTGAAAGCAGACTGGAATTTGTATTTTCATACGGTTCTGATTCTGCAGAGAGGCGGGTGTGTATGGCAAACGGTTTTTTTCGGGAACGCAGACATTATCAGCTGCATGAGATTGCAAATGAGCTTCAGGTCACGATAGAAGAAGCGAAACGGCTGACAGGCACATTAAAGAAGTATGGGATTGTGAAAGCAGTCCAGGCATCTGATGCACAGTACGGAGAATTCACGGACCAGGATGCCGTTCTTGCCGATGTGAGTGAAGACTATAACGGAATAGATTACATATTTGATTTTGTAGGAGTTGTCCTGGCCGGGGAAAATCTGTTCCAGTGCTATCCGAAATACATCCAGTCAGAAACGAAGCCGTTTAGTCAGCTGAAACAGGTGCTTAAGGTGATTAAAAAATATAATGAAAAAGCACAGATGTTTTATTTAAGCGGCGGTGACGGAGAGGATAAAATATTTAATTCTCTTGCTGCAGCGCTTTATCTGATGGAAGATTATTTTCAGTACGGGCTGTATACAAACCAGCACGAAATGATAGAGACAAACGGCAGCGGAGGAATTCTCTGGGACAAGACGATTCATGAAACTTTTGCGCTGATTAAAAACGGACAGCCTTTTTATATGCAGCTGCAGACCCGGAATACGGCGGATAATGAAATGGACTACTTTACAAGGCTCCATGCATGCGTACTGTCTATGTGTACGGAAAAATTAAAAGATGCGGGAATTTTAGATTTGTTTGATCTGGCACAGGCAGATTTATCCAGCCAGACACTTGATGATTTCGGGGATACAGATTTTATCAGATACCGCCTCGAAAGCGAGATGCGGACGCAGTTTGTCACAAGGAAGCAGATACTGTTAAAAACAATGGATGCCTATATTGCTAATGAGAAAGCAGGCAGACAGCACAGCAGTTTCAGCTTTTATGGGACAAACAGTTTTCATGTAATATGGGAAAAGGTGTGTGCACATAATTTTGGAAACATGTTAGACAACAGGCTGACGGATCTGCCTTTAGGGGTACCGGATGCATTTGCCTCCAGTAAAAACAGCAGATTAAAAGAAATCATAGAAAGGCCTGTCTGGCATAAGAAAAATCCCCGGCTGTCGGATGGCACTGCAGATACGTTAAAACCGGATCTGATCCGCATTTATCCGTTTGGCGGAAACGGGGAGTACTGTTTTGGCATATATGACGCTAAATATTACTGCATTGATTTTAAAATCAAAGAAGATGGCTGCAGAGTAACCGGACAGCCGGGAATTGCGGATATTACAAAGCAGTATCTGTACCAGCTGGCTTACGAAGAATTTATAACGGCGCAGGGATATGATTATGTGCAGAATATGTTTCTGTGCCCGAAAGAAGATGCAGCCCGCAGCAGCCGGGAAATACCAGAAACAGAATATGGATACGCTGAAATGGGAATGATGCGTCAGTTTTGTGCACAGGCACTGGAGCATATTACGGTCGTTAAATTAAGCGCACCGGAAATGTTTGAGCTGTATCTGGCAGATAAAAAAATAGAAAATCTGCAGGATTATATTCCGGCACCAGGCAGAAAAAGAACTGCATATTACCGGGAATGAACGCATCATCTGCTCATCTGCATATAAGAGGAGGTACTGTATATGGATACGCTTACTCCGGAGCAGCGGCATAAAAATATGAAAAACATTAAATCAAAAGACACTAAAATAGAAGTGCTTTTGAGAAAAGCGTTATGGAAAAAAGGGATTAAATACAGAAAAAACTGTAAAGATCTTCCAGGCAGGCCGGACATCGTGATTACTAAATATAAAATTGCCATTTTCTGCGACGGAGAGTTTTTTCACGGAAAAGACTGGGAAATGCAAAGACCCAGGCTGGAAAAAGGGGACAACGGCGCATACTGGGTAAACAAAATATCCAGAAACAGAGAGAGGGATGATGAGGTAAATAAACAGCTGCTGTTTCAGGGATGGACAGTCATCCGTTTCTGGGGCAGTGATATTAAAAAAAATACCGATGCATGTGTGAAGGTGGTCGAAGAAACCATTTTTGATTTGATGATGACACAGGAGAAAGACGATTTCGAAGATGATTTAGAAAGATGATTTAGATAAAGGCGATTTCGAAGATGATTTAGAAAGATGATTTAGATAAAGGCGATTTAGGAAGACGATTTAGATAAAGACGTAAATACGATTTAGGTAAAGACGGTTTAGTAGATGAATTTCTGCTTGCGGGCCCGAGTCTGGCAGCTGGTAAAGCAGGCCAGACTCTTCCCGGCAGCAGGTTTAAACCTCAGTTCGAAGTGCACTCTCACCTGTCAGTTTTGCATCAGGAAGCTGCCGATATCAGAGGACTAATATCTTTTTCGCTAAATAAACTGAGCCTGTGAAGCGCTCTAGTACAGGCAACATATAAAAGGTTTTTATCATCTGCATCATAGTAACTGCGGCTGTCCGCATCGCAGATTAAAACGGCGTCAAATTCCAGCCCCTTTGACATATACACTGGTATAATAAACACACCCTGTACATCTGCTGTGCTTTCGCTGCGGATAAGCTGAATATCCAGCCTGTGCTCTAATTTTTGAAATAAGCGGGCGGCACTGGCTTCGGTTTTGCAAATCAGGCCTATGGATTCAAATCCTTTTTCCTGGCATAACGTTACTTCTTTCACAATCTGATCGGCAAAGATATCGCAGTTTCCAGCTTTGAATATTTCAGGTCTGTCTCCTTCCCTGTTAAAACTTTGTATGTCCGGACTGCAGTCAATGAATTTTAAACTATATTTTAAAATCTCATTGGTACAGCGGAAACTTTTGTCTAACAGAATAAGGGCAGATTTTTTCCTGTTCAGTATTTTTTGAATCTGATCGTATAACGACAGGTCCTCCTGTTTTGCGAGGGTCTGGTGCATATCCCCTAAAATAGTATATTTAGCGTTCGGGAATAATAAGCTGAAAATATGATACTGGAGCGGGTAATAGTCCTGGGCCTCGTCAATCACTGTCTGCTTAATGTTTTTATACTGGTTAGTTCCATATATTTTTAAATATAAATAAGCAGCTGCAATGGCATCATCATAGTACAGGCAGTCCGCCTGCAGATTTTCTCTTGTAAATTCCCAGAGTTTCTTTATGTTTTCTGACGGTTCATTCTGCATCAGACTGTAAAAATAGGCTTCATCGCTGAATAATTTTTTATAAAGATCTAAAACGTCAGCTTTAGTAAAGTTCTGCATCTGCTGCCTGATCAGATTCTTTGCTTCGTTCTGTCCCCGGCTGTTTCCGGTTCCAAAGATCTGTTCCAGAACAAAATCTTCTAACTGTTCCAGCTTTGTGCCTAACAGCGTTTCTTCTCTTTCAATGATTTTATCCCTCAGAACCTGTTTCGTAACAACACAGGATCCTTCATGCCAGACATCTTCTAATTCTATCCACTGGTATGGGATATCATGAACAAAGCGGTCTAATATTCCTGTAAAAAGTTCAGATGTTTTAAATTCTATGCTGTCTTTCAAGATATCTCTGTGCTGTGAATGTGTCATTAACGATTCTAAAAATTCATTTTTCTGCTGAAATTTCCGGTCTTTTAATAACATGCTTAGAATATCGTCAAATACGGCAGTAACTACATGATCTTCTCCCAGTTCAGGCAGCACATTAGAAATGTACTGTTCGAATATAGAATTAGGAGAAATAATCATAATATTATTTGCAGACAGCTTTGCCTGTAACCCCTGGTACATCAGATAAGCAGCCCGGTGGAGCGCAATAGATGTTTTACCGCTTCCGGCTACGCCCTGTACCATTAGCAGGTCATTTTCCATATCTCTGATTACAATGTCCTGGTCCTGCTGGATTGTTTCAACGATTGCTTTCATTTTTGCAGTGGTATTTTGTGATAACAGCTGCCTTAAAAATTCATCTACAATCTGTACATCTGAATCAAAGAAATATTCCAGCGTTCCGTTTTTTATTTCGTACTGGCGCTTTAAACTGAGTTCCCCGGTAATCCGTCCGCATGGAGCGTCATAAAAGGCTTTTCCAGCCATAAAACGGTAAAAAACACTGGCAAGCGGAGATCTCCAGTCATAAACACACATCTGCTCATGATTTTTATTCTTTAAGGAAGAGCGTCCGATATATATTTTCTCAAATTCATCCTCATCATCAAATTTAAAATCAATCCTGGCAAAATAAGGCGATCTGATCATATTTTTCAGCAAAAGTATTTTATGTTCTTCGTCTTCATAATCGGCTATTTTATCTGTAACAGGATTCATATACTGGCTTAATTCGACAAGTGCTTCAAAACCGTCCGAAGAGTACAGGCTGGTAATGCCATGCGATGTGTTTTCACGCACTTCTTTTTTTGCTTCCATAATTTCTTCTTTTTTTCTTTCAGCTGCTGACTCAGCCTGATTTAACTGCTCAGAGGCTAAAGATATTGTCTGTTTCAGCCTGGCTTCTTCGTATTCTCTTTCTGGATGCAGATTCTCTGTCATAACTACGACCTCCTTAAAAACAAAAGAAAAAGGTTTACTGATTTGCTGCCAGGCTAGTTTAGCATACGCTGCCCTGTATGAACAGTCTTGTATTCATGAAGTTTATATGGTATGATTACAGTGGGAAAAAGAATGATGCGGAGAAACTTTTTCCTTTTTCTGTTCCGCCTTCGAACAGTAAGAAATTCTAAATTTTCTGCTTCCAGGCTGTGTCAGCGGACGGACCGGTGCCTGATGCCCTGGCGTTACAGCATGCTTTATGCAGTGGCTCTGGCAGGCACCTTTTGGGGCTTCCGCGTTTTCTGCAGCGGCAGACAGTGAGCCCCAAATCCTGGATATGAGGCAGAAAATTAAGAATTTCTAACTGTTCTTCGGAGTCACAGAAAAAGGAAAAAGTTTCATTTTGTATTTTTAACGGTTTCCCAGATTTCGTCGTCAAACATCCTGTCTTTATAATAGTATTTTCTGTCCTCTTCTGTAATTTCCCTGATGACTCTGCACGGGCTGCCTGCTGCGAGCACTCCGGACGGAATATCTTTTGTTACCACGCTCCCAGCGCCGATGACAGTATCAGATCCGATTGTGATACCTGGCAGAACGACACAGTTTCCGCCAATCCATACGCGGTCTCCAATTGTAATCGGTATCCCGTATCATATGCTGATTTCCTGCTTTGCGGATGTCCGGCTGTATACAGGCAGACAAATGGTCCGAACAGTACGTTATCCCCGATGGTAATTTTCCCGACGTCCAGCATGGTACAGTATGCGTTTGCATAAAAACTTTCACCGGCTTCGATATTTCCAAACTCACAATGAAACGGCGGTTCAAAGTACATTTTCTTTTTATGTTCAATGCCGGCTTCGTGCAGGTATTTCATTCCCTGTTATCTGTCAAACGGCATGTATTCGTTGTAACTGCGTATCAGACGCTTTGCTTTCAGCTGGTCTTCTAAAATAGACGTCTGTCATATATGCCATTTCGCTGTCTTTCCTTGTTTTGTTATCCATTATTATAAGCTGCCTTTCTGCGAAAGGCAGCAATGCGTCATGAAACATGCTGGCTTTCGCTTCTATCTTTCTTCTGATATGATTTGTATGTAAGGCTGTCACACTACAGGACACGCGGAGGTGAGTGGCCGGGCTGTATGGCGGCATCCCGCATTATTATATGCTGTCGGTCATCCGTTAAGGCATCAATAAATGGGCACATAACGTGGCCCGTAAAATTATCTCTTCCAAAATCGACTCGATTTTGCCGAATGGTTAGTTACTGCCAGTTTTATAACTTTAAATTATCAGGAGGTTATTTTATTATCGATTAAAATTCTCAAAAAAACTGTTGTGGACTTGATGTCCATAAAACCTGGATCTTTGCCTGTATCGGTATTGTGGATTCTCATAATCGTACAGAATATAAGCAGGCTCGCATTTTTCCTTTACGAAAGGTTTGCAAGAGCTGTGTGACGTGACTGGCTTGCTAAATATAACTACGGATATGTTTACATGGAATTTGCCAGCAAGTATTAGATTCCGGTTTTCAATATCTTTAGAGAAGAATAACATCTGGTTTACTCTATGAAAGGGAGAGCTGTACGCCGGAATAGGAAGAATTAATTCGGCTTCGTAAGGAAAACCGGTATCTGAAAATGGAGAACGGCATTTTAAAACAAGCGGCGCTGGTCTTAGGACGAAAGTAAGATACTTGCAATGAACCGGAAACAAAAAATATCCTGGGCCGCCAGTTCCAGTGCAAGGGATAAAGGAATGCTGTAATAAGCGGTTTGACGCATGTAAGGGCAAGAGCAGCTGGAATTACATATGTATACCTGCTGGCCTTTATAACCGGGAAATCACAGGTCCCAGTGCAAGGGGTGGGTGCTGCTCCAACAAGCAGAAACTGCGGCTTTCGGCATCGCCGAAGACGGCAGTTTCGAGCCTTTGTGGGATCAAGGACACTGCTTGCAAGTTAGTAAAGTGGATGCCCCATTTTACATCACTTGCTGATTTAAGCTGGTCACAAATATTTTTTTAGAACCGATTCTTTTTCTGCCTTTAAAGCACTTAGCTGAGTGCGTAGTCTAGTGATCTGTTCCTCTGATTGCTGAATTGCTACCATAATTTTTTCTTGTTCATCAAGCGGGAACAGTGGAATTGAAAAGTCCAGAACCTTCCGCTTGTCCGCCCTTGGCATTTTTACATTACTGCTGATATTTTGCATCTCATAAGCAAAAAAACGATCTGTGGATACAAGAGCAAAAACATATCGGGGAAGGGCTTTCTTCTCATCAACAGTCAAGACCAACACATCACCAGAAGCGCCGCCATGATTGTCCGCAAGCCATGCTTTCTTCAAATAAGGGCGGATATTGGAAAGCAATATGTTTCCTGGATGATATGCAGTTACAGTACCTGCTACTGGAACAAATTCGGATGCGCGTTTCCCTGCTACATTGGTAAGAAGATTATCAACACCGACATAGGTGTGCTCATCTAATCTTTCTGCATTGATTTTCTCCTTCGAATAGGATGCCACTGTGCGCAACTTCACAAAATCAGCATCACTCTGATAGAGACTTTCTGTTACCGCTGAAACTTCATTCTGAATAAGGGATAGTTTTTCTTTTAGAACTTTTTCCCGATTTTCAACCGCTTCAATCTCATCCACAATTTTCCGCTGAATGTCCGACGGAGGGAAGGGGATCTTAATAGCACCTAATTTGCTGCCGATGTTGTTAATATTGGAACCAGTACTGCTTTGTCCCAAAAACAGACGATAGGACTTCGAAGAAAGAACTGCCCAAAGATATTTGGGTAAAATTTCGTTCGCCTTCTTGCGTAATATCCCCATAAAACCGCCTGCAAAGTATGGCAGATTCTCCGATATGATAGCACATTTCCCAACATGAACCTTGCTCCCGCTGGACATACAGATAAAGATATCGTCTTTGCAGAGTCTCTTAGTGCGGTCTGGTGTGAAATCCTCTCTGAGATAGATTTTCTTTGAAATTTTAAATGTACCATCATGCGAAATGTTATCAGCGGTTAAAACGACTTGATTTGTTTCCTCATATACCTGGTCGCTTTTGTCATAAGTTACCCCGCCGATTATATCCACAAGTTCTGTCATAGGTCTCAACGGATACTGCGATTTCATTCCCACAATCTTTCCTAAATTAATCTTCTTATTGAACCCGGTTGTTCCGTACTCAATGAACTGATATAACCTCCCATAAAATATATGTTTTGTTAAGGACGGAGCGATTTCAGTTTTCTCACCTAAAAAAGCACGATAAATATAACCGCTAGCCTTATTGGGGTTTAGAAGATTGGTCTCATCGTAGAGCATTGTGCCGCCTGGGAGCCAGCGCAGTCCCTCATGCCCACGGCGTTCACTGAACTCATAACCTAAAAACTTCTTTTCATCCTTTCCGCTGCCAGCCTTAACTAAAACAATCTCCTGCTGATAAGTCAAGAGGAAGTAAAGCAGTTTATCCTTTTCAGTCGCAATCGCTTTGTCCGCAAATGGTTCGCCAAATGCCTTTTCGTAATCAAGGTAAAGATCATGAGCCTTTGCGGTTTCAGTTGGCTCATCAGAAAAAATACTGAGGTAATCTGACAGCGACAGACCATCATAAACGGTGGTAACAAATGTTGAGAAAGCGTATTCCAAACTGGCAGCAGAAACATCATTTTTTGTGGCAAAGAACTGATCGACCTCTCGTATGATGTTCTCATGGTCGGTGTCCTTGCGGCGTTCCAGGAACAGGACAACGGTATTCGTTCCAGTTTTCATGAATGTACCAGAACCAAGTTCAACGATAGCCTTAAAATTAAAATATTTCAATAGAATTTCCCTGGCCCGGGCATGGATGCCGCTGTTGCTTAAAATCGAACTGGGCAAGATAACCGCAGCCCAGCCTCCGACTTTCAGCAGTTGCTTAGTGCGCTCTACAAACAAGCATTCAATTTCGGAACTGTTGTCCGTGAGATAAGAATAGAGGACGAAGGACTCTTCGCCAAACTTAATTGTGCCCTTAAAGGAGTCAACTGAATAAGGGGGATTAGAAATCAATATATCAAATTGCCCGTTATCTTGTCCGCTAGCAAACTTCAGCTTATCCCTATATGTTTCGTTTTTGGTGAAATGATCCAAGCCGTTGGCCCAGACAATATTTGCTTCCCCATCACCATTAAAGAAAGCACTGACTTTGGCTGTCTTAACAAGACGGTTATCCAAATCAATCCCATAAACTGTATTTCTTGCCCATTGAAACTTGATGATACCTTGCCAAACCTGAAACTGACTTCTAACAGCAGGAGAGGCGTGGTATAGGTCGATTGCGCCGGAGTCAATAATATTCTGCATCTGAGACATATACTCAGTAAGAAAATGACCACTGCCGCAAGCATAATCAATGACAGTAGGCAAAGGCTCACCGTTGCGTACATTAACTCTATCCTGAACAAGTTTCTGAAGGGGTAGAACAGACAAAATAAACCGTGTAATGGGAACCGGAGTAAAATATTGTCTAGCTTCTTGCTTCATACTGGTATTGAGCAACAACTCAAAAAAGCTGCCAAGGAACTCATGCCGCTGAGCATATCTGAATTTAAAAATCTGGAGCAGCTCAACAATTTCGCGCACAACTTTTGCGTTAAGTGTGAATGTTCTTTCATCCTGTACCTCAACAAATGCAAAATTCGGGCTTTTTTTCAGGCGGGTATTGGTATACATTTCCATGATCCATTGCTTAGTGGCGGGGTCGAGGCTGGTCAGCTTTTGTGCAACATCGTCTTGCGAGTAGTCGATTACTCGAATTTCAAGGAAGCGCCACATACCCTCTTTGTATAGATCATTCAGACGCAGCTGGAGACTTTCATTTGTATCGCTTTCACGCCATTGGAAGTCCAGTTCATCTTCAGGATTTTTGTCCTCATCAATAATCTTGCAGACAAACAGATTGAGTAATTTATTAAAAGCGTTAGATTTGTCAGAAATAGCGTTATGGCGCAAAATTTCCATAATTTGGTTGTAAATTCTGCCGCTATCTTCTTCTTTGAGCGTTTTCAGTTCTCCATAAGTAAGTGACCTGTGTCTGATATCATAGGGGGCAGCATAGCTGTCAAAAATGCCGTTGTCCTTAAAATTTTTGTTCCAATGACTATATATATCTTTTACCTCAGACAGTCCGGCCCACGTATCTTCAACATCGATAATACTGTTGTGGTACTCAATAGCTGTTTCAATTCGTGAAGAATAAAGGCATAAATAGCGCGTGGCTCTAGCACTGCAATAATACGTAAACAGCTGTCCCCCATTTTTGGACATTTTTAGTTTCTCTTTTTTGTATTCAGCACCCCCAAGTTTTGCACTCAATCATAAGGAATGGAGTACCATCGGTTGCTTTGACCAATATATCAAGCCGTCCAGAGTGTCCACGTCCAGAAGGATAAACTTTTTCCAACTCTATGCTGGATGGAGAATATCCTTTTTTGAGCAGACGATCAACGCACTCCAAGACAACAAGGTTTTCTGCTTGAGAAAAATTGCTTGTTGTCTTTCCGCAGACCGTGATATTAGAATTTTGAGGATTTGTATCTGCATCATATACGAATTTCTTCTGATTGAAATCAACAAATATTGTGTACCCATCATGAGAGGGATAGACCTTGTGATAAATACCGGTTTTCCCATTCTGGGGAAGAAAACCTATGGTTGCAATCAACGTTTTCAATATATTAGCATCTAGTTTCATTAACTGCACCTCCCCATAAATATTCAAAATAAGTATACCACATATCTATCGCCATTTGCAAGTGAGTGTTCACAAAATTTTTTGCCCACAGTAATATTGATTGTGGGCGAAATATCCTTGGCAGCTCGTCCTCATGGGAAATTCCTGGGTAAAGGGCGGCGGTAACTGGCTGGTCTGTCTTTACATAAAATCCTCCGTTTCCGACATCCAGCCCCTCTATTCCTATCTTGATTATACCGCATGGGGTGGCATACTGTATAATCGTTTTATTTTTATTGTATAATTTTATATGATAAACATTAAATTTCAATTGACAAAGATGTATAGTGTGATATACTGTGTGTTAAGAAATGAAAGGAGCTTTTACTTATGAAAGAAAAAACTTTGAAAAAATCTGCTCATTTTATCTCCATACTTCTTAACATTGGCTGCATTATTTTCGGGGTATTCAGTGTGTCGTTATTCGCAGGAATCATGGTTATCGTCTGCGCTCAGCTTTTTACGCCGGGAATGTTCCATAAAGCATGGGGAACTGCTATCAAAGCAGGGCAGACTTTTAGTTTTGGACAATGTGTATTCTTTTTCATTTGCTGTCTAGGAAAATTTATCTGTATCTTTTTAGCCCTATATAACGCCAAAAGAATATTCGGATGTATCGGCAAAGGAGATTCTCCTTTTATAGCCAAAACAGCCATTCAGATACGGAAAATAGCGTTGTATGTTCTGATGTTTGCTGTACTTTCCGTACTCTCTGTATTTAAAATGGCGTTTTCATCATTCTTCATGTGTGCTTTATTTGCCCTCATCTTGTTTTGTATCTCCCTCATTTTTGATTATGGTTGTGAGCTGCAGCAAGAGGTAGATGAGACGCTATAAAGGAGATCTGATATGGCAATAATTTTAAGACTTGATAGAATGATGGCAGATAGAAAAATAAGCCTAAACGAACTATCTGAAAAGGTTGGTATTGCAAATGTTAACTTATCCAAGATCAAAACAGGGAAAGTAAGCGCTATTCGCTTTTCAACCTTAAATGCTATCTGTGACGCATTAGACTGTCAGCCCGGCGATATTTTAGAATTTCAAAAGGATATACAAGAATTCAGACAGGGAGGAATTTAAAATCATGGAGTACAGAACTCTTTCAGAACCTGAAATTACACGGGAGTTATTCGGCTGTTTTATCCGGCATCAGACAGTTACAAAATGTCTGCGCCGCGAAAACGGCCAGTGGACAGTCAGAGAGGATCCGTTTACGGACAACTGGTCTGAAAATGACTACGAGACACTGGTACAGTGCCTGAAAAATACCGCTGTTTCTGGCGGATTTGTATATGGGGCCTTTGCCGGCGGCGTATTAAAAGGATTTGTATCTGTCGAGTCAGAGTTATTTGGCAGCAGAAAGCAGTATCTTGATCTGTCAAGCCTGCATGCTTCTGAGGAAATGCGCAGGTCAGGAATCGGCAGAACACTGTTTGAGGCAGCGAAAGAATGGGCAAAAGAAAAGGGCGCTGAAAAACTATATATATCTGCGCATTCTGCTATAGAAAGCCAGGCGTTTTATGAAGCGATGGGCTGTGTGGATGCACTTGAATATCATCAGAAACATGTAGAACAGGAGCCTTATGACCGTCAGATGGAATGTGTTTTAGCATAGTATGTACCGGAAAATTTTAACTGGAGGGCAGGAAAACGGAGTCTGGACAGACATATAAAGTTCATCATGTTGTCTATGATAAACGTCCTTCTGCGGGACTGCACTGCAAAGCAGACAGCCAGAGACTGGACAGACACATAAATTCATCCAGTACCAGCCGGGAAGAGACACTTTTTCCTTTTTCTGTGACTCCGGAGAACAGTTAGAAATT